>NZ_JAOTGJ010000004.1:0-78642 GCF_044427225.1 Streptococcus sp. 2022WUSS037
CACAGTTATTAGATAATATCCTATCCCGTTCAAATATGTTGGACGCTTACAATCAAGTTAGAGCCAATAAAGGTTCAGCAGGAATTGACGGCGTAACTATTGACGAAATAGATGACTATCTCCGCAAACACTGGCGTTCAACTAAAGAACTCATAAAGCAGAGAAAGTACAAGCCACAGCCAGTCTTACGAGTTGAAATTCCCAAACCTAACGGCGGAGTTCGTCAGCTAGGTATCCCAACGGTCATGGATAGAATGATACAACAAGCCATTGTCCAAATCCTCAGCCCTATCTGTGAACCCTATTTCTCTGATAAGAGCTACGGATTCAGACCCAATCGGTCATGCGAACAAGCTATTATCCAGTTATTAGAATACCTTAATGACGGTTATGAGTGGATAGTGGACATAGACCTGGAGAAGTTCTTCGATACCGTTCCTCAAGATAGACTGATGTCACTTGTTCATAACATTATCCAAGATGGGGATACAGAATCCTTAATTCGTAAGTACCTTCATTCAGGTGTAGTCATCAACGGACAACGGTATAAAACACTAGTTGGAACGCCACAGGGAGGAAACCTATCACCGCTCCTGTCCAATATCATGCTTAATGAGCTAGATAAAGAGTTGGAAAATCGCGGACTTCGCTTTGTTCGCTACGCAGATGACTGCGTCATCACAGTTGGTAGTGAGGCGGCGGCTAAACGTGTGATGCATTCAATTAGTCGTTATATTGAAAAACGATTAGGTTTGAAAGTCAATATGACCAAGACCAAGATTGTGAGACCGAGCAAATTGAAGTACCTAGGATTTGGGTTCTGGAAATCATCGGGGGGTTGGAAAAGTCGTCCGCATCAGGATAGCGTACAGAGTTTCAAGAGAAAACTCAAGAAACTAACGCCCCGTAAGTGGAGTATTGACTTAGACAGCCGAATTGAGCGACTAAACTGGGTCATACGAGGTTGGATAAACTACTTTTCTATGACGAACATGAAATCAGTCATGGAAAGCATTGATGAACGACTAAGAACTCGAATAAGAGTTATTATCTGGAAACAATGGAAGAAGAAATCTAGGCGATTATGGGGACTTCTTAAATTAGGAGTGCCGAAGTGGATAGCGGATAAAGTATCTGGCTGGGGAGACCATTATCAATTAGTGGCTCAGAGGTCTGTACTGAAACGTGCCATATCAAAACCAGTCCTCGCTAAACGTGGACTGGTTTCTTGCCTAGATTATTATCTAAAACGACATGCGTTAAAAGTTAGTTGAACCGCCGTGTGCCGAACGGCACGCACGGTGGTGTGAGAGGGACTAGAAATTAGTCCCTACTCGATTCATTTAGGAGAAAATCATGTTACATTTTGAAAATGATGATAATAAAGGTGCCCACCCTGCCTTGCTAGAAGCCTTAGTTGCAAGCAACCAAGAAGGTTTATCTGGATATGGCACTGATAAATATACTGAATCTGCTATCGAAAAAATCAGACTTGCTATGGACTGTCCTCATGCACAAATCACATTTTTGA
Organism: Streptococcus sp. 2022WUSS037; assembly: GCF_044427225.1. Lineage (NCBI taxonomy): Bacteria > Bacillati > Bacillota > Bacilli > Lactobacillales > Streptococcaceae > Streptococcus > Streptococcus sp. 2022WUSS037. The sequence continues at coordinate 1,532 of NZ_JAOTGJ010000004.1, forward strand.
CAGGTGGTACGCAGACCAATCAAATTGTCATCTCTTCTATGTTGGCTTCTTATGAGGGGGTCATTGCAGCAGATACAGGTCACATTTCTACCCACGAAGCAGGAGCGATTGAATTCACGGGACATAAAGTAATGACTTTGTCGCATAAAGATGGAAAAATTACAGCGAATGACGTGGATAGCTACATTAAAGACTTTTACGCAGATGCCAATCATGCTCATATGGTTCACCCCGGAATGGTTTATATTTCGCATCCGACGGAGTATGGTACACTTTATAGCAAGTCAGAGTTAGAAGCCTTGTCAACAGTTTGTCGCCATCATAACATCCCACTTTTTTTAGATGGAGCTCGCTTGGGTTATGGTCTTGCGGCTCGTGATACGGATCTTGATTTGCCGACAATTGCAGAGCTGACCGATGTTTTTTATATCGGAGGGACCAAACTCGGTGCCTTGTTGGGAGAAGCTCTGGTCTTCACCAAGAGCAACCAGCCTAAGAATTTCGTATCGATCGTCAAACACCATGGTGCCTTGTTGGCAAAAGGAAGAGTGACAGGTGTCCAGTTTGATTGCTTATTTACTGATGATTTGTATTTTGAATTGGGGCGTCATGCTATCGCAATGGCAGAGCAGCTCAAGGAGATTTTGCAAGAAAAAGGTTATCGCTTCTATCTCAAATCACCAACCAATCAGCAGTTTGTCATCGTCAGAAATGAAGAATTAGCTAGACTGACTGAAGCTGGAATTGCCTATGGTTTCTGGGAAAAATATGACGACAGCCACAGTGTTATTCGCTTTGCGACTAGCTGGTCAACCAGTCAAGAAGATTTGGATGAATTAAGAAAAATACTGTAGAAAACTAAAAAAGAAAGGGTCAACCTTTCTTTTTCGTCTGTAGATAATGATAGCGATAAACGGTATAGCCTTCAATAAGTCGGTAGCCTATTCCACCTATAATTGCTTTGATGATGAAGACAAGGTGTTTTGAAAGGGGTGCCTGGACAGTCAATCCGAAAAGGATACCCAAGATAATCCAAGCAAATACCGCCCACCATAGATGTTTGAATGGCGTGTATTGTCCATCTCTCTCTTTGACTTCATTAGATACCCTTACTGCACAGCTGGCTAAGATAACTATAGGAAGAAGTGAATTAGTGTTAAACGGTGCTGGTAACAATGTTGCTAGCAGGAAGATTTCAATGAATGAAAACAGTAATAGCCAAACTAAAATAGGTATTCTGAGAATAAAGTATTTCATCTTGCACCTCCTGAAATTAGTATATCAAATCCAAGAAAGCAAAACAAATATTTATATGCTATTGATTAGAAGTCGTTTCGGATGCTCCACTAGTTACCTCTGTATTAGTGCTGATTTCTGTCATTGTCTCCGAAGCTTGGGTAGCAGACATTTCTGTAGACGAGGAAGAGGCAGTAGACTCTACTGAAGAGCTGGTCTCGGTTTGGGTTGAGGATGTTGTTTCGGAGCTTGAACTTGTTGAATCTTGTTCTTCTGTTAACGGATTGCCGGTTGATGATTGGCTGGGGCTGGTGGCACTGGATGATGAAATGGTAGTACTTGGAGATGTTGAGAATGCGGTTGTTTTAGCAGTAAAAGTATAGATTGTAATGCAAGCAGTAATTATTCCTAAAATTGAACCTATAAATGTTAAATATTTTTGAAAATTAGTTAAACCAGCCGGTTTTTTATTTGTATTCTTACGTGTATTCATGATGTACCTCCACCTTTAGTTTAAGATAGGAAGTTTAAAACTATCTTAAAGATTGCCGAAAGGCATGAAAACATGATAAAATAGGACTATTGCAATAAAAGGAATATAAAAAATGATCTATTTTGATAATGCAGCAACGACACAGGTCTATCCAGAAGTTCTCAAGACCTATACGGAAGTGGCGACAAAAATCTGGGGAAATCCCTCTAGCCTCCATAGTCTAGGCAGTCAAGCAACCCGTATTTTAGAAGCATCCCGTAAGCAAATTGCAGACTTGTTAGGAAAAGATAGCAAGGAAATCTTTTTCACCTCAGGTGGTACGGAAGGTGACAACTGGGTCATCAAGGGAGTGGCATTTGAAAAGGCACACCTGGGCAAGCACATCATCGTGTCAGCTATTGAGCATCCAGCGGTAAAAGAGTCGGCACTTTGGCTCAAAACGCAAGGTTTTGAGGTGGATTTAGCTCCGGTCAATGTCCAAGGTTTTGTGGATGTTTCAGCCTTAGAAAGCTTGATTCGTCCAGATACCACACTGGTTTCTATCATGGCCGTCAACAATGAAATTGGTGCTATTCAGCCCATTCAGGAAATTTCCCAGCTTTTAGCAGATAAGCCAACCATTTCCTTCCATGTGGATGCGGTGCAGGCTATCGGCAAGGTGCCAACGGAAGTGTATCTGACAGACCGAGTTGATTTTGCTAGTTTTTCAGGTCACAAATTCCATTCTGTCAGAGGAGTAGGTTTCGTCTATGTTAAGTTAGGCAAGAAAATCGCTCCGCTATTGACAGGAGGAGGACAGGAAAGCGACAAACGCTCAACAACTGAAAATGTGGCTGGTATCGCCGCGACAGCTAAGGCGCTCCGCTTGACTTTGGATAAGGCAGCAGATAGCCAGAAGCGACTGGCAGCCATGAAGCAAATCCTGGTGGATGAATTGAGCAAGTACGCTGATGTGACTGTCTTTTCTGGGACAGAGGACTTTGTGCCAAGCATTGTGACGTTCGGGATTAAGAGCATCCGAGGCGAGGTCATTGTCCACGCCTTTGAAGACCACCAGATTTACATTTCGACAACCTCAGCCTGCTCGTCCAAGGCTGGAAAACCAGCTGGAACACTGATTGCTATGGGTGTTCCGCAGAAGTTGGCTCAAACTGCCGTCCGTATCAGCTTGGACGATGACAACGATATGGGGCAAATCGAACAATTCCTCACGATTTTCAAACAAATTTATCAAAACACACAGAAAGTAAGGTAGTATGAACTATTCAGAAATTATGATTCGCTATGGCGAATTGTCAACTAAAGGGAAAAACAAGATGCGGTTTGTTAACAAACTCCGCAATAATATCAAGCATGTCCTTTCTGTTTACCCAGAAGTGACCGTTTATTTTGACCGTGACCGTGGTCATGTCTATTTGAATGGGGCGGATTATCAGGAAGTTTCAGCTTCATTGAAGAAGATTTTTGGGATCCAAAATTTTGCACCGTCTTATAAGATTGAAAAGTCTGTTCCAGCCTTGAAAGAGGCGGTTGTGGAGATTATGCAGTCCATTTACAAGGAAGGGATGACTTTCAAAATCGCGGCACGTCGTAGCGACCACAGTTTTGAATTGGACAGTCGTGACCTGAACCAAGTCCTTGGAGATGCGGTTTTTACAGCTATTCCAAATGTGCAAGTGCAAATGAAGTCACCAGATATTACCTTGCGAGTGGAGATTCGTCCTGACGCTGCTTATATTTCCCATGAAGAAATCAAGGGAGCAGGCGGTCTTCCAGTTGGTACATCTGGCAAGGGAATGCTCATGCTATCAGGTGGTATTGATTCGCCTGTTGCGGGCTATTTGGCACTTAAACGTGGTGTAGAAATCGAAGCCCTACACTTTGCAAGTCCGCCTTATACTAGCCCAGGTGCTCTTAAAAAAGCCCATGATTTGACTCGTAAATTGACTGCCTTTGGAGGTAATATCACCTTTATCGAAGTGCCGTTTACAGAAATTCAGGAAGAAATCAAGGATAAGGCACCTGAAGCTTATTTGATGACCTTGACACGTCGCTTCATGATGCGGATTACAGACCGAGTTCGTGAAGAACGTGGTGCCATGGTTATTATTAACGGTGAAAGTCTAGGACAAGTGGCAAGTCAGACCTTGGAATCCATGCAGGCTATCAATGCGGTGACAAATACACCTGTTATCCGTCCAGTCGTCACTATGGACAAGTTGGAAATCATTGATATTGCTCAAGAAATTGATACCTTTGATATTTCCATTCAGCCATTTGAGGATTGCTGTACCATCTTTGCCCCTGACCGTCCAAAAACAAACCCTAAAATCAAAAATGTCGAGCAATACGAAGCTCGTATGGATGTAGAGGGCTTGGTGGAACGAGCTGTGGCAGGGATTATCGTAACGGAAATTACACCGAAAGAGGAAGTGAAAGACGAAGTGGATAGTTTGATTGAAGACTTACTGTAGAATTCAATTGTTTTGATATACATTTAAATCCAGTTATTGCTGGATTTTTTAGTTCGAATCGTTCGGAAAAATTGAATTTGTATGATATAATAAGACTTCAGAAAAAAACAAAGGAGTTATTATGAAAAAAGGAGCCCTAACAGGATTACTCCTGTTTGGTATGTTTTTTGGTGCAGGAAACTTGATTTTCCCACCTGCACTTGGTGTCTTATCTGGTGAGAATTTCTGGCCAGCTATTTTAGGATTTGTTGTATCGGGTGTCGGTATTGCAGTCATTGCTTTGATTGTCGGTACCTTAAACCCCAAAGGTTATGTACATGAGATTTCTCGCAAGATTTCACCGACTTTTGCAACGATTTATCTTGTTGCCTTGTATTTGGCTATCGGTCCTTTCTTTGCTATTCCGCGTACAGCTACAACGTCCTTTGAAATTGGTATTGCACCCTTGTTGGGCGATGCGAATCTGGGTCTCTGGTTATTTGGCTTTACAGCTCTTTACTTTGTGGCAGCTTATCTGATTGCCCTCAATCCATCTCAAATCTTAAATAGTATCGGACGTATTTTAACCCCTGTTTTTGCGATTTTGATTGTGATTTTAGTGGTGCTAGGTATTGTTAAATATGGTTCTACAAATCCACTTCCTGCAGCCGATGCTTACTCAGCTGGGCGGGCTTTTGGTACAGGATTTATTGAAGGATACAACACCCTTGATGCCCTTGCCTCAATTGCCTTTAGTGTTGTAGCGGTGAATACCTTAAAACAACTTGGTTTCTCAAGCAAAAAGGAATATGTATCTACCATTTGGTCAGTTGGTTTTGTTGTAGCTTTAGCTTTCTCAGCACTATATGTCGGTTTGGCATTTCTTGGAAATCATTTCCCGGTACCTGCTGATGTCTTGGCGTCTAAGGAAATCCACAAAGGCGTTTACGTTTTATCTCAAGCAACTCAAGCTATTTTTGGACCAAGTGCTCAAATTTTCTTAGCCGCTATGGTTATCGTAACGTGTTTTACAACGACAGTTGGCCTCATCGTTTCCAGTGGAGAATTTTTTGCAGAACGCTTTTCTCGCTTTAACTATAAGGTTTATGCAACGCTCTTTACCTTGATTGGTTTTGGAATTGCTAACCTCGGCTTGAGCAAGATTATTGCTTTCTCTATCCCAGTTCTTTTGATTCTGTATCCAATTACCATCTGTATCATCTTGATTACCATTGTCAATAAATTTGTACCACTTTCTACTTATGGTATGCAATTGACTGTGGGAGTAGTGACAGCTTTGTCATTGGTAGAAGTGTTAGCAGGACAATTCAACTGGACTGCTGTTTCAAAAATCATCTCAGCTCTGCCATTGGCCGGACAATCATTAGCATGGTTATTACCAGCTCTTGTCGGAATCGTCCTCTCTCTGTTCTTACCAAACAAGCAGGAGAGCGAAGTTTTCGAAATGTAAGAAAATGATACAAAACACTTGCATTTGCAGGTGTTTTTGTTATAATAGGAGTGTTGACTATGCACATTTCCTGTGCAACCGCACGAATGCCGTTGCTCTGCAAAAATTAAGCTCAAACGTCGTTGACTTAACTTGGTGAACCTAAGTTCTACCTGCGTCCGCGACGACACGAACTATGTTCGTTATATTTCCAACCTTCAATAGTCTATCCTTAGACTATTGAAGCAAGTCTGAACTTAATTTTTATTGAGCAAGATAAAGTGGTTCGTCCCACGGTACTAGGCGAGTCTTCACATCAAATTCGGGCAAGACCCAAAAATCATAGGAGGTGCATAATGAGCACATACGCAATCATTAAAACTGGCGGCAAACAAGTTAAAGTTGAAGTCGGTCAAGCTATCTACGTTGAGAAATTGAACGTTGAAGCAGGTCAAGAAGTTACTTTCGAAGAAGTAGTTCTTGTTGGTGGTGAGAAAACTGTTGTGGGTACTCCACTTGTAGCAGGTGCTACTGTTGTTGGTACTGTTGAAAAACAAGGTAAACAGAAAAAAGTTGTTACCTTCAAGTACAAACCTAAAAAAGGTAGCCACCGCAAACAAGGTCACCGTCAACCTTACACAAAAGTTGTTATCAACGCTATCAACGCTTAAGGCGTAGCTTGAAGCAATCATTACAGAAATTCGGAGGAATAACATATGTTAAACTTGAATCTTGCTAACTTGCAATTTATGGCCCACAAAAAAGGTGGAGGTTCAACGTCAAACGGTCGTGACTCACAAGCGAAACGCCTTGGTGCGAAAGCTGCTGACGGCCAAACTGTATCAGGTGGTTCAATCCTTTACCGCCAACGTGGTACAAAAATCTACCCAGGAGCTAACGTAGGTCGTGGTGGAGATGACACTCTTTACGCTAAAGTAGAAGGCGTTGTACGCTTCGAACGTAAAGGTCGCGATAAGAAACAAGTATCTGTTTACCCAATCGCTAAGTAAAAAAATGGTCCAGTGGACCATTTTTTCTTGCCTTTTTGAATTAAATGAAAGGCAAAGGTTCGGGGAACCTTTTTAACAACTCTCCTTGAAATAAAAGAGAGAGTTGAGCTAGAGATAGCAAACAATAGGCTTTCCGAGTTGTTTTCGGAGAGTCTTTTTTTTGTAATTTGATTTTGATATTTTTAAAAGTGTACGATAGAAGTGATTCGAGACGGCAATATCATCTCTATAGGATAAAAATATTTTGCCTTCTGCACTGTTGCGCTTCCTATAAGTTCTACGTTCAGGAGTAGATGAAATGTCCAGAGGAAGTGGGATAGGTTCCAACTTAGTAAAATTAGCCATCGATGATTTGGCGAACAGAAATTCCAAATCCTTTCAAATTGCAGTTGAAGAAGAGAAATTAGGAACCTGGAAGTTATATAAGAGAAGAATAGTCTATTTGCGAAAACGCAAGAGTTCAGCAAATTCTTGCGTTTTTTGATATAATGGAAAAAGCAGTTTTAAGAGGTATCAGGTATGAATATTCAACAATTACGCTACGTTGTAGCCATTGCCAATAGCGGGACTTTTCGTGAGGCAGCAGAGAAAATGTACGTTTCCCAGCCTAGTTTGTCTATTTCCATTCGTGATTTGGAAAAAGAGTTAGGTTTTCAAATTTTTAGCCGAACTAGTTCCGGAACTTTTTTGACACCAAAAGGGATGGAATTCTATGAGAAAGCTCAGGCTTTAGTTAAGGGATTTGATCAGTTTGAGCATCTCTATTTGCAACCTGAAGAAGGTGAGAAGACTTTTTCAATCTCAAGTCAGCATTATGATTTTCTTCCTCCATTGATTACGGAGTTCTCTCGTAGCCACCCGCAGTACCCTCATTTTCGCATTTTTGAATCGACTACAGTACAGATTTTAGATGAGGTTGCTCAAGGTTATAGCGAGCTTGGTATTATTTATTTGAACGAGAGAAATACAAAAGGAATCATGCAGAAATTGGATAAACTTCACTTGCAAGCTGTAGATTTGTCTGCATTTCAGACGCATATCTACCTTCGTGAAGATCATCCTTTGACAAAGAAAGCTGAGATTGAGCCAGCAGATTTGGTAGGTCTACCTACCGTACGGTTCACTCAAGAAAAAGAGGCTTATCTCTATTATTCCGAGAACTTGATTGATACGTCGGATTCCTCGGTTGTGTTTGATGTGACAGACCGTGCTACTTTGAATGGAATTTTGGAGCGTACGGATGCCTATGCAACTGGTTCGGGCTATCTTGATGATGAGAGTGTCAATGGCATTACAGTAATTCCTCTCAAAGGAAAGGTAGACAATCGCATGGTCTACGTTAAACGAGCCAATGATGAACTTAGTTCTTGTGCCAAAGACTTTATTGAAACCATGCAGGCATATTTTGATAAGAAGAAGGATGAAAATGCGTAAAATTGGATTTCCATTTTTGATGGTAGTATTAATTGGTCTGGACCAGCTTGTAAAAGCTTGGACAGTTGCCAATGTTGAATTAGATAGGGTAACGGAATTTATACCAGGATTGATGAGCTTAGCTTATCTAAGAAATTATGGTGCGGCCTGGTCGATTTTACAAAATCAGCAGTGGTTTTTCACGATAATGACAATTGTTGCCGTGACAGGCCTAGTGTGGTACTATATCAAACAGATCAAGGGCAATATCTGGACTTTATTCAGTCTGTCTTTGATGATTGCTGGTGCTCTTGGGAATTTTATTGATCGTCTTAGATTGGGATATGTGGTGGACATGTTTCACTTGGATTTTATTAGTTTCCCTGTATTTAATGTAGCAGATATTTGTCTGACAGTTGGTGTAGGTATTTTATTTATTTGTATTATGAAAGAAGAGAGTAATGGAAGTAAGAGTTGAGATTGGTGGTCTTCGCTTGGATAAGGCCTTGGCGGATCTGACAGATTTGTCCCGTTCAGTTGCTAATGAACAGATTAAGAATGGTCAGGTCTTGGTCAATGGTCTGCCCAAAAAAGCAAAATACAGTGTGCAGGCTGGGGATGTGATTTCCTATCAGGTGCCAGAAGTGGAAGAAATCGACTATGTAGCCGAGGATATTCCTTTAGAAATTGTCTATCAGGATGAGGATGTTGCGGTAGTCAACAAGCCACAGGGAATGGTTGTTCATCCGTCAGCTGGTCACACATCGGGAACGCTGGTCAATGCCCTTTTGTATCATGTGAAGGATTTGTCAGGCATCAATGGTGCTTTGCGACCAGGTATTGTCCATCGGATTGACAAGGATACCTCTGGCTTGCTCATGATTGCCAAAAATGATGAAGCACATACAAAACTTGCAGCTGAATTAAAAGAGAAAAAATCCCTTCGTAGGTACCTGGCCATTGTACACGGTAATCTGCCAAATGACCGTGGCATGATTGAGGCCCCGATTGGTCGTTCTGAAAAAGACCGCAAAAAACAAGCGGTGACTGCCAAAGGGAAAGAAGCAGTCACACGATTCCAAGTTTTGGAAAGATTTGGTGATTATACTTTGGTGGAATTGACCTTGGAAACTGGTCGAACACACCAAATTCGTGTCCACATGGCTTATATTGGTCATCCGGTTGCGGGGGATGAGGCTTACGGCCCAAGAAAAACACTAAAAGGGCATGGTCAATTTCTTCATGCCAGAACGCTTGGATTTACCCATCCGAGAACTGGTGAGGTTGTTGAATTTACGGCAGAAGCGCCAGCTATTTTTCAGGAGACACTTGAAAAACTGCGCAAGGCTGAATAATAGTATGAAAACCTTATCATCTTGCCCATTTTTTCAACAAATGCTATACTAGAACATGAAAAATGTTAAGGAGAGTAAGAATGGAAACTTTACCAAATTGTCCAAAATGTAATTCTGAATATGTCTATGAAGACGGTGCCCTCTTGGTTTGCCCTGAGTGTGCTTACGAGTGGAACCCAGCAGATGTAGCTGAGGAAGAAAGTGGACCTGTTGCAATTGATGCTAACGGTAATCGTTTGGCGGACGGCGATACTGTGACGCTTATCAAAGATTTGAAAGTGAAAGGTGCGCCTAAGGACCTTAAACAAGGTACACGTGTTAAAGGTATCCGTATTGTTGAAGGCGATCACAATATTGATTGTAAAATCGATGGTTTCGGTGCGATGAAGCTGAAATCTGAATTTGTTAAGAAAATCTAATAAAAAGGACTGGTCAATCCAGTCTTTTGTCGTTTTTGAAAGGATATTATGAAACATCAAAGTATTTTGTTTTACAGTAGATGCCTGTTAGCCATTTTAGCCATCACAGGTACCGCCTTAGAAATCATTAAATACGGTATCGGGATGCTCATGTATTATACGGTGCAATCTAATTTATTGGTATCTCTGTTTGCTGTCTATATGGTCTATGCCATGAGTAAAAGTGTGGATTTACAAACGTCACGTTTTCTTCGGATCAAGGCAGCAGTGACCATGTCCATCATGATTACCTGTGTGGTTTATCATTTCATGTTAGCGCCGTTGGTAGATGACTTTTGGCGCGTGGAAAATCTGCTTTGTCATTACATTGTTCCCCTTTATTTCCTGCTAGATACCTTGCTTGTGGACCGACAACGACAGTACAAGTGGTTTGACCCGATTTGGTGGACGCTTTTGCCTATTCTCTACATGATTTTTGGTCTAGTGAATGGTCTTTTCATAAAAATTCCAATCCCAGATGCTAAGGACAGTCCTTTTGCTTATTTCTTTCTCAATGTCCCTAAGTATGGTTGGACCTATGTTTTGACTTATGCTGGAGTCATCTTTGTCGCCTATCTAGTCTGCGGTTTTCTATTGGCGGGACTAAAATCCATAAACCTTAAGACTTCATTGTCTTTTGGAAAAAATTCTCAGTAAAATCCGATAATTTCTATATTTTTTCAGAAAAAAATTGTCAAGGCTGAGATTTTATGCTATACTCTGCTTAATAAATCCTTTAAAACCTGTCCAGAGAGGCAGACAAGGAGCAACGTGTTAAGCAGGTTAGTCTTTAAATGCTAGCCTATATTTTCATAGTCTCCTTGTGTAAAGGGGACTTTTTTCTATATTTTTTGGAGGTCTTTATGAAGACAAAAGAAATCGTTGACGATATGACCATGAAACGGGCTATTACCCGTATCACTTATGAAATTATCGAGCGGAACAAGAATTTGGAAAATATTGTTCTGGCGGGTATTAAAACCCGTGGGGTGTTCATTGCTAAACGTATTCAGGAAAGGCTGAAGCAATTAGAGGGTATTGATGTTCCACTGGGTGAATTGGATACCAAACCTTTCCGTGATGATGTAAAAGTCGAAGAAGATACGACAAGCATGACTGCTGATGTGAATGACCGTGATGTTATTTTGGTAGATGATGTGCTCTATACAGGACGAACTATTCGTGCTGCTATTGACAACATAGTGTCCTTGGGGCGACCTGCTCGCGTTAGTCTAGCTGTTTTAGTTGACCGTGGTCACAGAGAACTACCTATTCGAGCGGACTATGTTGGGAAGAACATTCCGACTAGTCGTTCGGAAGAAATCATCGTTCACATGGCTGAAATCGATGGTCAGGATTCTGTCCTCCTAGTCGAGGGAGCTTAGTCGTTTATTTTTCAACTCAATATTCTACATCTATATCATAAAGGCAGGTATCGTCATGACAATTACAAATGGTAAAGTTTCACTCAAACACTTAGTTACAATGGAGACCCTCTCAAATGAAGAAGTATTGGGACTCATTCAACGTGGTATTGCTTTTAAACGCGGTGAAAAGGTAGAGTTGGATCGGAAGTACTATGCTTCTAACCTTTTCTTTGAGGATTCAACTCGGACGCATAAGTCTTTTGAAATGGCAGAGCTTCGTTTGGATATGGGAATGATTGACTTTGATGCTCGTACCAGCTCAGTCAATAAGGGTGAAACCTTGTATGATACCATTTTGACCATGTCGGCACTTGGGGTAGACATCTGCGTGATTCGTCACTCGGAAGTGGATTATTACAAGCAATTGATCGATAGTCCTACCATTCAGACTTCAATTGTCAATGGTGGTGATGGTTCAGGTCAACATCCAAGTCAATCCTTGCTTGACTTGATGACTATTTATGAAGAATTTGGAACTTTTGAAGGCTTGAAAATTGCCATTGCAGGTGATATTACACACTCACGGGTTGCTAAGTCCAATATGCAAATTTTGAAGCGTCTGGGAGCTGAGATTTTCTTTGCTGGACCGGAGGAATGGTACGCAGAGGAATTTGATGTCTATGGTCAGCATTTGAATATTGATGATATTGTGGAAACGGTAGATGTACTGATGTTGCTCCGTGTACAACACGAGCGCCATGATGGTGATGGTGGTTTTTCTAAAGAAACTTATAACCGTTTGCATGGTTTAACAGAGGAGCGTTACAAACGCTTGAAAGATACTGCAATTGTTATGCATCCGGCCCCTGTTAACCGAGATGTTGAGATTGATGATCAATTGGTAGAGGCGCCAAAATCACGTATTGTCCGTCAAATGCAAAATGGTGTATTTGTCCGAATGGCGATTTTGGAAGCAATTGTCAATGGCAAGGCTTAAAAGTAAGCTGTTCAGGTACCTTAGAACTGAGCAGTTAGAAATTTGTTAGACTTATCTTATTTAATGTCGCTCAGAGAGGCGACGAATAGAAAGGCAAGGAACAGGTCAATGGTTGCGAGCAACTCATTTCCCTACGCCTGCCTCTATGGAGGTCAGGCTATTCCTTGCACTAGCTCGAAAATGGATTATTATCGAATCCATTTTCTCACGTCGGTTAGAGTAAGTCGGACTACATGGAAGGCATGTGTCCTTCTACGCAAAGTCCTATTGGACCTTTGCTACCTCTGACACTAGCCGTAAGGTTTAACTAATATCGAGCTAAACCTTACGGCGTCGGACTATTATTTAATTCTATCCGGAGAGATAGAAAATAGAAAGGAGAAGGGGTGTTCTGTTGCTCGGATTTGTAACTGAATTCGGGCTACGGACTGGGTCAAAAAGATAGTTTTTCCTCGAACGCAAGCGTTCTTGGTCAAACTCCTATTTTGACTGTGTCCGCTTAACGCCCTTAATATCTTATTATTATGTCAAAAAGACGTTTGATTTTAGAAGATGGCACTATTTTTGAAGGGGAGGCCTTCGGTGCTGATATTGATGTGACTGGTGAGTTGGTTTTCTCAACTGGGATGACAGGTTATCAGGAATCCATCACGGACCAGTCTTACAATGGTCAGATTTTAACCTTTACTTATCCCTTGGTAGGTAATTACGGGATTAACCGTGATGATTACGAATCGATCAAACCGACTTGTAAGGGAGTGGTTGTTAGTGAGTGGGCTCGTCGAGCAAGTAACTGGCGTAACCAGATGACTTTGGATGAATTTTTAAAGGCTAAGAAAATTCCAGCAATTTCTGGAATTGACACACGCGCCTTGACAAAAATTATTCGTCAGCACGGGACCATGAAGGCGACATTGGCAAATGTTGGTGATTCTGTTGAGCATTTGACAGACCAGTTGAGAGCGACTGTTTTGCCAACCAACAACATCCAGCAAGTATCGACAAAAACAGCCTATCCTGCACCTGGAGTTGGACGTAGTGTTGTTTTGGTTGATTTTGGATTGAAACATTCTATTCTTAGAGAGTTAGCCAAGCGTGATTGCAATGTGACAGTTGTCCCTTATGATACTACTGCTGAAGAAATTCTTGCTCTCCATCCTGATGGTGTTATGCTATCAAACGGTCCTGGTAACCCAGATGATGTTCCAGAAGCTTTGGACATGATTCGGGGCATTCTTGGGAAAATTCCAATTTTTGGTATCTGTATGGGGCACCAACTCTTTGCTAAAGCAAATGGGGCAATGACTTATAAAATGAAGTTTGGTCACCGTGGTTTCAACCATGCTGTTCGTGAAATTGCGACAGGTCGAGTGGATTTTACCAGTCAGAACCACGGTTATGCAGTGGCTCGTGAAGATTTACCTGAATGTTTAATGATTACTCATGAAGAAATCAATGACAAATCAGTAGAAGGGGTACGCCACAAGTACTATCCAGGTTTCTCTGTTCAATTCCACCCGGATGCAGCACCCGGTCCACACGATGCCAGCTACCTTTTTGATGAATTTATGGATTTGATGGATTCGTTTAAAAAAGGGCAGTAAGGTTTAACTGATATCGAGTTAAACCTTACTGCGTCGGTCTATTATTTAATTCTATCCGGAGAGATAGAAAATAGAAAGGCAAGCAAGGGACAGGTTAATGGTTGCAAGCAACTCATTTCCCTACGCCTGCCTCCATGGAGGTCAGGCTATCCCTTGCACTAGTTTGAAAACTAAAGTAATATCGACTTTAGTTTTCAAACGTCGGACTTATCTTATTTAATGTCAACCTGTGAGTTGACAAATAGAAAGGAGAAGATACAGGTTCGAGTTTCCTATTCGAACACGCCCTAAGGACTGTGCGAAAAAGATAAACGTCGTCTTGATGCTTGAAGCATCAGCGTCGCGTTTCCTATTTTCGCTTTGTCCTCTTAACGGGCTTTGTATCATACATTATGCCAAAACGTACGGATATTAAGAAAATTATGGTGATTGGGTCTGGTCCGATTATTATCGGTCAGGCTGCGGAGTTTGATTATGCGGGGACTCAGGCTTGTTTGGCTTTGAAGGAAGAAGGCTACAGTGTCGTCTTGGTCAATTCAAACCCTGCGACTATCATGACAGATAAGGAAATAGCAGACAAGGTTTATATTGAGCCGATTACGCTTGAATTTGTCACACGGATTTTACGGAAGGAGCGTCCAGATGCTCTCTTGCCAACCCTGGGTGGTCAGACTGGTCTCAACATGGCCATGGAATTGTCTAAGGCTGGTATTTTAGATGAGCTTGGAGTTGAGTTGTTGGGAACTAAACTGTCTGCAATAGATCAGGCAGAGGACCGCGACCTCTTCAAACAACTCATGGAAGACCTCAATCAGCCTATTCCTGAGTCAACGATTGTAACGACAGTTGAAGAAGCTTTGGAATTTGCTGCTGAAATTGGCTATCCTGTCATTGTTCGTCCAGCCTTCACGTTGGGTGGTACTGGCGGTGGTATGTGTGCCAATGAAGAAGAACTGCGTGAAATAGCAGAAAATGGTCTAAAATTGTCACCAGTGACCCAGTGTTTGATTGAGCGTTCGATTGCTGGTTTCAAAGAAATTGAATACGAAGTGATGCGCGATGCGGCTGACAATGCCTTGGTCGTATGTAACATGGAAAACTTTGACCCTGTGGGAATTCATACAGGAGATTCTATCGTATTTGCCCCAACGCAGACGCTTTCGGATATTGAAAACCAGATGCTGCGTGATGCCAGTCTCAGCATCATCCGTGCCTTGAAAATCGAAGGCGGTTGTAATGTGCAGTTGGCACTGGATCCACATAGTTTCAAATATTATGTCATCGAAGTGAACCCACGTGTATCTCGTTCCTCTGCCTTGGCATCCAAAGCGACAGGTTATCCTATTGCCAAATTGGCAGCAAAAATTGCGGTTGGATTGACCTTGGATGAAATGGTGAACCCTGTTACAGGAACAACCTATGCTATGTTTGAACCTGCACTTGACTACGTTGTGGCAAAGATTCCTCGTTTTCCATTTGATAAGTTTGAAAAAGGGGAGCGCCGCCTTGGAACGCAGATGAAGGCAACTGGTGAGGTCATGGCCATTGGTCGTAATATCGAAGAAAGTTTGCTCAAGGCCTGCCGTTCTTTGGAAATCGGAGTCTATCACAATGAAATGCCTGAACTCAGCCAAGTGACAGATGACCAATTGGTTGAAAAGATTGTCAAGGCACAGGATGATCGTCTATTCTATCTTTCAGAAGCCCTTCGACGTGGCTATACAGTAGAAGAACTGGCTCAATTGACGAAGATTGATCTTTTCTTCCTTGATAAGCTGCTTCATATCTTAGAAATTGAGCAGGAATTGGCAATCAATCACGATAATATCGACTTATTGAAAAAAGCTAAGAAATACGGTTTTGCAGACCGCAAGATTGCGGAACTCTGGGGACGGACAGAATCCTATATTCGTCAACTGCGGACAGAGCACAAGATTGTCCCTGTTTACAAGATGGTGGACACTTGTGCGGCCGAATTCGAAAGTTCAACGCCATATTTCTATTCAACTTATGAGTGGGAAAATGAGTCCATCCGCTCGGAAAAAGAATCTGTTTTGGTGCTGGGTTCCGGCCCAATCCGTATCGGTCAGGGTGTGGAGTTTGACTATGCGACGGTGCATTCGGTCAAGGCCATTCAGGCGGCTGGCTACGAAGCTATCATTATGAACTCAAACCCTGAAACAGTGTCAACTGACTTTTCGATTTCGGACAAGCTTTACTTCGAGCCGTTGACCTTGGAAGATGTCTTGAATGTGATTGACCTTGAGAAACCCAAAGGGGTTATCGTTCAGTTCGGTGGCCAGACGGCCATCAATTTGGCAGAGCCATTGGCAAAAGCAGGTATTCCAATCTTGGGTACGCAAGTAGCGGATTTGGATAGAGCTGAAGACAGGGATTTATTTGAAAAAGCCCTGAAAGACCTAGGGATTCCACAGCCACCAGGCCAAACCGCAACCAACGAAGAGGAAGCACTAGAAGCAGCCCGCAAAATTGGTTTTCCGGTACTTGTTCGCCCCTCTTATGTTTTGGGCGGTCGTGCTATGGAAATTGTCGAAAATGAAGAGGACTTACGTTCTTATATGAGAACGGCGGTCAAGGCTTCGCCAGAGCACCCAGTTTTGGTGGATTCTTACATCGTCGGTCGTGAGTGTGAAGTGGATGCCATATCAGACGGTAAGGATGTTTTGATTCCAGGTATTATGGAGCATATCGAACGCGCAGGGGTTCATTCAGGTGACTCGATGGCAGTTTATCCGCCACAAACCTTGTCTAAAGAGGTGCAGGCGACCATTGCAGACTACACCAAACGTTTAGCAATCGGTCTCAACTGTATTGGTATGATGAATATCCAGTTTGTCATCAAAGATGAGACAGTCTATGTCATTGAGGTCAATCCTCGTGCTAGTCGTACGGTGCCATTCTTGTCCAAAGTCACAGACATTCCAATGGCTCAGGTTGCAACCAAATTGATTTTGGGGCAAAGCCTCGCGGAACTGGGTTACCAAGATGGTCTTTATCCTGAGAGCAATCAGGTGCACGTTAAAGCACCAGTATTCTCATTTACAAAATTGGCTAAAGTTGACAGTTTGTTAGGACCAGAGATGAAGTCAACTGGTGAAATTATGGGGTCGGACTTGACATTGGAGAAAGCACTGTATAAGGCTTTTGAAGCAAGCTACCAACACCTGTCTGAGTTTGGTAATGTAGTCTTTACCATTGCGGATGAAGACAAGGAAGAAGCACTTGGTCTGGCTCAACGTTTCCATGAACTTGGTTATGGCCTACTGGCTACGGCAGGAACAGCTGCCTTTCTAACAGAAAATGGACTTGCTGTAACAACTGTTGGCAAATTAGGCGACGCAGCTTGTCAAGATATTCCAAGTC
Source organism: Streptococcus sp. 2022WUSS037 (assembly GCF_044427225.1). Taxonomy (NCBI): domain Bacteria; kingdom Bacillati; phylum Bacillota; class Bacilli; order Lactobacillales; family Streptococcaceae; genus Streptococcus; species Streptococcus sp. 2022WUSS037. The sequence continues at coordinate 18,752 of NZ_JAOTGJ010000004.1, forward strand.
TTGTTCGTGCAGGTAAGGTTCAAGCTATTATCAATACGGTTGGTAAAAAACGGGTGGCAGATGGTGACGGTCAAGTCATTCGAAGCTCTGCTATTGAAGGAGGAATTCCGCTCTTTACGGCCCTCGATACAGCAGAAGCTATGGTCAAAGTGCTGGAGAGCCGTAGCTTCATGACACAGGCTATATAGAAGATACTATCAGGATGAGCTTTGAGTTCGTCCTGATTTTTTGATATACTGAAGAGTATGAAAATGATTGTAACAACTAGTCTTGGGATGGATGAGGGACTGGTCTATAGGGCTAGACGGATTGCCAGTGAACTGGGAATTGAATACAAGGAAAGAAAGAAGCAGTCGGTTGGAAAAATGTTGGGTACCTACGAGACCGTCTTGGTTCTTTATAAGGATAAATTGATACTAGAGCAGAGGGGCGGGCAGGTTTTATTTTTCCATCCAGATACTGCCATGTTGCGGATTAAGTCTGGAAGAGATCCGCTTTTAGGATTGCTTGGAAAAGAAAAACAATCAATAATAGACTGTACTATGGGCTTGGGATCTGATAGCATTGTGTTAGCAAGTGCTGGTCATCGGGTGACAGCCTTGGAAAGTTCTAAGCTAGTGCACTTTATTGTGAGTCGGGGTTTACAGGATTTTGATAGTGGGCTGCAAGAGGTCAATCGAGCCATGAAATCTATCCAGACAATTTGGACAGATAGTTTGACTTATTTGAAAGAGCAAATAGATAAGTCTGTTGATGTCATTTACTTTGATCCCATGTTTTCAGAAGAAATCAAGGAATCACAAAATCTTTCTGGTTTGTCTGGTTTGGCTGATAGAAGTCGTTTAACGGAGGAAATTGTATCTGAGGCTAAACGAGTAGCTAGGAAGAAATTGATTATAAAGGCTCATTTTCGAGATCAGGTCTTTGAAGAATTTGGCTTTAAACGTCATGTCAGACCCAATCAAAAATTTCACTACGGAGAAATCATTTTGGAGGAGTTAATATGAAAATCATCGTAACAGGTTTTGATCCTTTTGGTGGCGAGGCTATCAATCCAGCCTTGGAAACAATTAAATCTCTGCCCAAGACCATTGCTGGTGCAGAGATTATTCTTGTAGAGATTCCGACTGTTTTTGACAAGGCTGCGGATGTTTTAGAGGAGAAAATGGCAGAACATTTACCTGATGCGGTACTATGTATTGGTCAGGCTGGTGGGCGAGTTGATTTAACTCCTGAGCGTATAGCCATTAACCAAGATGATGCACGCATTCCAGACAATGAAGGGCAACAGCCGATTGATAGAACGATCCGAGAAGATGGTCAGCCTGCTTATTTCTCCACCTTACCCATCAAAGCAATGGTTGAAGCTATTCATAAGATTGGGCTTCCAGCTTCTGTTTCTAATACTGCTGGGACCTTTGTCTGCAACCATCTCATGTATCAAGCTCTTTACTTGGCGGAGAAACAATTTCCAAAGACTAAGGCCGGTTTTCTCCATATTCCCTTCTTGCCAGAGCAGGTTGTCGACAAGCCAGGACTGGCTTCCATGTCTTTGAACGATATTGTAAGAGGAGTTGAAGTAGCCATAGGTGCAATCGTTGAATATAGGGATAAAGCGGATATAAAAAAGGGTGGTGGTAGTACACACTAATGAAAAATATTATGGAAGCAAGAAAACGTGTAGAGGAAATGGAAAAAATATTTAACAGGCATCTAGAGCTGAACAAGTCCCTTTCCGATAGTGTGACTCAACTCAATCAGGAACAATCGGCTTATTTACAGTTATTAGATTATTACCAGAGCCAGATCTATATAGAAGATCTTGATTTATCTAATAAGGGGGAGTTCAATGGTATTCCTTGCGGAGTATTGAGTGAAGATGGAGTCTATAATTTACTGTTTGACCGTACAAATCTAGCAAGTCAACTGAGAGAACTAGCAGATATGCTCGAGCAATAAAATTTTTGGTAAAATTTTTAAAAATCTGTCAAGTTTTTTTCTTGACAGTTGGTCAAAGTGTGTTATAATAGAACATGTGCTAAATAGCTCTGCTATTTCACCGAATAAAAATATAAAGAAAAGAGAACATTTAAAAATGGCAGTTAAAATCCGTTTGACTCGTATGGGTTCTAAAAAGAAACCTTTCTACCGTATTAACGTTGCAGACTCACGTGCACCACGTGATGGTCGTTTCATCGAAACAGTTGGTACTTACAACCCACTTTTGGCTGAAAACTCAGTAACTCTTAAAGAAGAGCGTGTACTTGAGTGGTTGGCAAAAGGTGCGCAACCATCTGATACAGTTCGTAGCCTTCTTTCAAACGCTGGCGTGATGAAGAAATTCCACGAGCAAAAATTCTCTAAATAAGAACAGTAAGCGAGTACACTTATGGACATGATTGAAAATCTCATTATTGCGATTGTGAAACCTTTGATTTCACAGCCTGATAGCTTGACAATTAAAATTGTTGATACACCGGAATTTTTAGAATATCATTTGGATTTGGATAAATCTGATATTGGCCGTATCATTGGGAAAAAAGGACGCACAATTTCTGCAATCAGAACGATTGTTTACTCTGTTCCAACAAGTGATAAAAAAGTTCGTTTAGTGATCGACGAGAAAGAATAGAAAGTCACCATTTGGTGGCTTTTAACTTAGACAAAGGGGCTATGCCCCTTTTTATACTTTTCGAAAATCAAATGCAGACCTTGTTGACTTGATTTGATGAGAGAAAAGCTCCAGTGGAGGTTTTCATCCTGTTACCTTGAAATAAAATAGTAACAGGTTTCTATCCGTTCAGAGAAACAAAGATGTTCGCTCTATCACCAAGCTCCAAAGGTTTCACGAACCTTTAGAGTTGGTCTATTTTTGATTTTCATTGAGTATGAACATATAGAAAGGGTGAAAAGATGAATCTGATTTGGACCTATTTGAAAAAATATCCTAAGTGGATTGCCTTGGACTTGTTGGGGGCCTTCTTATTTGTAGTGGTAAACTTAGGGTTACCGACATTTTTGGCGAGAATGATTGACCAAGGAATTACAAAAAATGATGTTGGTCAGCTCTATTATTGGGCGGGAATGATGGGCTTGATTGTCCTGCTTGGAATTATTGGAAGAATAACGCTTGCCTATGCGGCTGGTCAGTTGACAACCAACATTGTAAAAGATATTCGAAATGATTTGTATGAGAAAATTCAGGACTATTCACACCATGAATATGAACAGATTGGTGTTTCTTCTCTAGTTGCTCGTATGACAAATGATGCTTTTGTTCTCATGCAATTCTCTGAAATGGTGTTAAAACTAGGTATTATTACACCCTTGATGATGATTGCCTCTGTCATTATGACCTTGGTAACCAGTCCGAGTCTAGCTTGGACAGTTGCAATAGCCATGCCTTTTCTGGTTTTTGTTATTTTCTATGTGGCAACCAAAACTCGTCCCTTATCAGAAAAACAACAGAAACGTTTGGATATCATTAACCAATATGTTCGTGAAAATCTCATGGGCTTACGTGTCATTCGGGCATTTACTCGGGAAGAATTTCAGGAAGAGCGTTTTGCGACAGTCAATGAAGAATATACTGAAACATCTAAAAAACTTTTTAACCTGACTGGTCTGACAGAGCCTCTTTTTGTGCAGATTATCATTGCCATGATTGTGGCCATTGTCTGGTTCGCTTTGGAGCCCTTGAAAACAGGCAGTCTGCAAATCGGTGATTTGGTAGCCTTTATCGAATATAGTTTCCACGCGCTTTTCTCATTCTTGCTCTTTGCCAACTTGTTTAACATGTATCCACGTATGTCAGTATCGAGCCAACGGATTCAGGAAGTCTTGGACATGCCGATTTCCATTTCTAAGAATGAAGATGGGATTACTGAAACAGATACTCGTGGTTATTTGGAATTTGAAAATGTAACCTTTGCCTATCCTGGTGAAACGGAATCGCCTGTTCTCCACAATATTTCATTTCAGGCTAAGCCTGGGGAAACCATTGCCTTTATTGGTTCGACTGGTTCTGGTAAGTCTTCTTTGGTGCAGTTAATTCCACGTTTCTATGATGTGACCCTTGGTCGTATCTTGGTGGACGGTGTGGATGTCAGACGCTACAATTTAAAGGCACTCCGCAGCAAGATTGGCTTTATACCTCAGAAAGCTCTGCTATTTACCGGAACTATCGCAGAAAACCTCAAGTACGGTAAGATGGATGCTAGTCTTGCCGAACTTCATGATGCGACGGATGTTGCTCAAGCTAAGGAATTTATCGAGAGTAAGGAAGAGAAATTCGACACCCATCTAGCAGAAGGTGGAAGCAACCTGTCAGGAGGGCAAAAGCAACGTTTGTCTATTGCCCGTGCCATTGTCAAACAGCCAGACATTTATATTTTTGATGATTCTTTCTCTGCCTTGGACTATAAGACAGATGCCATTTTGAGAGCTCGTTTGAAGGAAGTAACGGAACATGCGACGGTGCTGATTGTAGCTCAACGTGTCGGAACCATTATGGATGCTGACCAGATTATCGTGCTGAACGAGGGTGAAATCGTTGGTCGTGGTACTCACAATGAATTGATGGAAAGCAATGAGATTTACCGTGAAATTGCCAACTCCCAGCTTAACCGTCAATCCTTGACAGAAGAATAGGAGGAATTATGAAGAATAGATCAGTATTTACCCGTGTTTGGGACTATTTGCGTCGTTATAAATCTTCTGTATTTTTAGCTGTTTTTCTAAAGACCATCAGTGCAGTTATGAATGCCTTGGAACCCTTTGTACTGGGGCTTATCATCACAGAATTGACCAAGAATCTGTTAGATATGGCAAACGGAGTAGAAGGAGCGCAGATTAACTATTCCTACATTGCCATCATGCTTGCTATCTATGCCCTCCGTGCCCTTCTCTATGAAATCGGTGCCTATGGTTCTAACTTTTTTATGACCAAGGCAGTGCAGGGGGCGACCAAGGATTTGCGTCAGGACTTGAGCCACAAGATTAACAAGATTCCTGTTTCTTATTTTGACAAGCACCAATATGGTGACTTGCTGGGTCGTTTTACAAGCGATGTGGAAACCGTTTCAAATGCTCTGCAACAAAGTTTCCTTCAGTTAGTCAATGCCGTTCTGACTCTCTCTCTAGCCATTTTCATGTGTTTCTGGTTGGATGTATCCCTGGCTCTTGTGGTCGTGACCTTGGTTCCTGTGACCTATTTTGGTTCCAAGTTTGTCATGGGCAAATCCCAGCCTTATTTCAAGCAACAGGCTGATGCCCTCGGTCGATTGAACGGTTTTGTCCAAGAAAATCTGACAGGTTTTAACGTTCTCAAACTCTACGGCCGTGAAGAATTGTCCACGCAAGAATTTCGCCAGATAACTGCTGACTTGCAGGATGTTGGTTTCAAGGCTAGTTTTATGTCAGGCTTGCTCATGCCCCTGGTACACGGCTTATCGAACATTGCCTATGTCGTCGTGGCTCTGCTATCTGGTCTGAAAGTCCTTGCAGGTACATTGACGGTGGGTAATATGCAGGCCTTCGTCCAATACGTCTGGCAGATTTCTCAGCCTGTCCAAACCTTGACCCAGTTGGCACCCCAGTTGCAGTCTGCCAAATCTTCCCTTGAACGCATCTTTTCAGTTTTAGATGAGCTTGACGAAGAAGACGCCAATGCGCTGGAGTTGACAGCTAGTCTGACCGGACAAGTCAGCTTTGAACAGGTCGAATTCGGCTATTCAGAAGACAAGCCACTTATCCGTAATTTTACTCTTGATGTGAAACCAGGTGAAATGGTGGCTATCGTTGGACCAACAGGGGCTGGTAAGACAACCCTCATCAACCTTCTCATGCGTTTCTATGATGTCACATCTGGTGCTATCAAGGTGGATGGTCAGGACATTCGGAATATTTCTCGTCAATCCTACCGTAGTCAATTTGGTATGGTCTTGCAGGATGCTTGGCTCTATGAAGGGACCATCAAGGAAAACTTGCGATTTGGACGTCTGGATGCGACGGATGAGGAAATTGTGGAGGCAGCCAAAGCTGCCAATGTCGACCACTTTATCCGCACCCTTCCTGGTGGTTACAATATGGAAATGAACCAGGAATCCAGCAATATTTCCCAAGGTCAGAAACAGCTCTTGACCATTGCGCGTGCTTTGCTAGCGGATCCTGCTATTCTGATTCTTGACGAAGCGACTTCTTCAGTTGATACCCGGTTGGAACTCTTGATTCAAAAGGCCATGAAACGATTGATGAAAGGGCGGACAAGTTTCGTCATCGCTCATCGCTTATCTACCATTCAGGAAGCTGATAAGATTTTGGTCTTGAAAGATGGACAGATTATCGAACAAGGTAACCACGAAAGTCTTTTGGCAGACAAAGGTTTCTACTATAATCTTTATCAAAGTCAGTTTAGTCAATCTAATACTCTTCGAAAATCAAAAGCAGACGTTGTTGACTCGATTTGATGAACTTCAGTTCTATCTGCATCTTCGTCGCCTAGCCTGATTTTGATTTTCATTGAGTATACATAAAACGAACTCCCTTGTCAGTGACAGGGAGTTTTCTCATATACAAGTTTGTAAAAATTAATAGGAAATTTCGGATAATAGTCCCTCAGCAGTAGTGGTTGGGAGGATGCGGACACGATTGAGGGTTAGCAGGCCGTCACTAGCAGAAGCCAAGCCGTTGTTGGTTGTGACCCCTAATTTGTAGCCAGCTTGTTCGGTTAAGGCTACGGTGTCGGCTGAATAGCGTCCACCAGGGTAGGCGATAGCGATGGTTTCCTGATTTAATTGGCTGTCAAGATAGGCTTTAGAGGAAGTAAGTTCATTTGTTTGATCCTCAATAGAACTATACTCTAAATCAGGATGGTTGACGGTATGCCCTTGGAAGGAGAGCCCTACGGTCTGCATTTCCTTGATTTGATCAAGAGTAAGGTGCCCTGCTTGTCCATATTCAGTAAACCCTGTAATGACATTGTTGGTTGCCTTCATTTGATATTGCTTAAGCAATGGGTAGGCATAACTATAAAAATCCCAGAGGCTATCGTCAAAGGTCAGCCAGACAACCTTTTTGCCAGCAGGAAGGACATTTTCTGTCAATACCTTATAAGCCTCTTCAGGTGATAAAGTATAGTAACCTGCATCTTGCAATGCTTTTAGATGACTTTCGAAAGTCGTTGGATCTACGATAAGATTCGCATTAGCTTCTTCCTCGGGAGCCATTACGTGAATGGCATGATACATGAGGATTGGAAGTTTGATAGGTTCAGTTTGCTGTTCCCAAATGATTTCTGTTTTTACTTCACTACTTTCTGAAGTCATAACACTCGAACTGGCTGTTGTCTCTACTGTTGAAGCTTTGGAATCACTTTGCTGCTTAGATGGCTGTTTTAGAAAGATTAGAAAAATAGATAGTAGAGTCACTACTAACAATGCGATACCAAGTAGCATTGGCACAAGTTGTTTCTTTTGTGTGCGGCTTCGACGGGCTCTTCTTGAATGTTTCATTATCTTATCTCCATAATCATATATTAAAACAATTATATCAAATTTTTTGCCAAATAGTCAGAATATTTGTTATAATGGGAGAAATACATTTTAAAGGAGAGCACATGGTAGTTAAGATAGGATTATTAGGATTTGGTACTGTTGCAAGTGGTGTGCCATTTTTATTAGAAGAAAACCAGGAAAAAATAGAGAAAGCCGCGCATGATAGTATTGAAGTTGCGAAGGTTTTGGTCAAGGATGAAGCAGAAAAAGACCGTCTCTTGGCTGCAGGCCATAACTATAATTTTGTGACAAATATTGATGACATTTTGGCTGACGACGAGATTGCAATTGTCGTTGAATTGATGGGGCGTATTGAACCTGCTAAAACCTTTATTACACGTGCCTTGGAAGCAGGCAAGCATATTGTAACAGCCAATAAGGATTTACTTGCTGTTCATGGTAGCGAATTGCGTGCCTTGGCTGAAGAGAAAGGTCTTGCGCTTTATTATGAAGCTGCAGTTGCAGGTGGTATTCCAATCTTGCGTACCTTGGTCAACTCTTTGGCTGCTGATAAGGTGACTCGTATCCTCGGTGTATTGAATGGTACTTCAAACTTCATGTTGACTAAGATGGTTGATGAAGGCTGGACTTACGAAAAAGCTCTTCAAACAGCGCAGGAACTTGGCTATGCAGAATCTGACCCTACAAATGATGTTGAAGGTATTGATGCGGCATACAAGGCAGTTATCCTCAGTCAATTTGCATTCGGAATGACTGTTGATTTTGAACATGTGGCTCACAAGGGAATTTCAAACATCACGCCAGAAGATGTAGCAGTAGCTCAAGAATTGGGCTATGTCATCAAACTTGTGGGCGATATTCAAGAAACCACCTCTGGTATTGCTGCCGAAGTATCTCCAACCTTCCTACCGAAAAATCATCCACTTGCTAGCGTCAATGGTGTAATGAATGCTGTATTTGTCGAATCTATCGGTATCGGTCAGTCTATGTACTATGGACCAGGTGCAGGTCAGAAGCCAACAGCAACAAGTGTAACGGCTGACATTATCCGTATCGTTCGTCGCTTGAAAGACAATACTATCGGCAAAGCATTTAACGAATATAGCCGCCCACTTCAATTGGCAGCCCCAAGCGATGTGAAGAGCGAATATTATTTCTCAATTGATGCGCCTGATAAAAATGGAAAAATGCTTCGTTTAGCAGAAATCTTCAATTCTGAAGAAATCTCCTTTAAGCAAATTCTGCAACAAGCTGCGGATGGCGAAACTGCTCGCTTAGTCATTGTGACCCATGAAATGAGCAAGACACAATTGGAAAATGTAACAGCTAAATTGGCTCAAGAAACAGACTTTACAGTCTTGAATACCTTCAAGGTGTTGGGAGAATAAGATATGAAAATCATTATTCCAGCAACATCAGCCAATATTGGTCCTGGTTTTGACTCTGTTGGTGTTGCCCTTTCAAAATACTTGACTATTGAAGTTTTGGAACAAACAGAGGATTGGGTCATTGAACACAATCTCGATCATGTACCTTCTGACAAAAACAATCTTTTGATTAAGACTGCACTAAAAGTGGCTAAAAATTTGCAACCACATCGGATCAAGATGACCAGTGACATTCCATTGGCACGTGGTTTGGGCTCATCCAGTTCCGTTATCGTAGCTGGTATCGAATTGGCTAATCAATTAGCAGGTTTGAACATGACAGCGGATGAAAAATTGCTCAAAGCTACAGAAATTGAAGGTCATCCTGATAATGTAGCTCCAGCAATTTTCGGTAATTTAGTCATCTCTAGCTATGTTAATAAGAAAGTACAGGCAGTTGTAACAGAATTCCCAGAAGCAAGTTTTGTTGCCTTTATTCCAAACTACCCACTGCGTACGGTTGAAAGCCGAGGTGTACTACCTTCTCAGATGGGGTACAAGAAAGCAGTGGCTGCTAGTGCCATTGCTAACGTTGCTGTTGCCAGTTTGATGGCAGGTGATCTGGAAAAGGCTGGTCAAGCTATCCAATCAGATATGTTCCATGAACCATTCCGTCAATTGTTGGTTAAGGAATTCTGCCCTATTAAGCAAACCGGACAAGAGTTAGGTGCCTATGCAACCTATCTTTCAGGTGCTGGACCAACTGTTATGGTATTGGCTCCAAAAGATAAGGAAGAGGCTATTGTTCTAGCATTAGAGGAACTAAATCTAGACGGAACTGTCCACCGCCTTCAAGTTGATACCAAGGGGATTGCTATTGTATAGATAGTGAGAAGCTATCATTTGCAAAACTAAAAATGTTTATTTTATTGGAGTTCGCCATCGCTACTATACGCGGTAGGAAGGGAGCTCCTTTTTTGTGCATTCCATTCTCCATTTCAAAATATTGGGGCAAATTAATTTGGCTTGTGAAAGTATTTTTGTTGAATTTTATTCGTTTTCTCCTGTAATTTTTGGTATAATAAATCCTGTATATCTTAAATTGAAATGAGAAGGTTATGAAAGATAAAATTAGACTTGAATTAGAAGGCATCGATATTCGATTCGATGAGCCTTTAAAAGAATATACCTATACAAAAGTAGGAGGAGCTGTTGATTATCTAGCTTTTCCGCGGAATCGTTACGAGATTGTTCGTATAGTAGAATTTGCTAAACGCGAAGGTATTCCATGGCAAGTGTTAGGAAATTCAAGTAATATCATTGTCCGCGATGGCGGTATTCGTGGTTTTGTTATCCGTATGGATAAACTTAACTCCGTTACTGTATCAGGATACACCATTGAAGCAGAAGCAGGTGCCAATCTGATTGAAACGACAAAAGTCGCACTTTTCCATTCTTTATCAGGTTTTGAATTTGCTTGTGGTATTCCGGGAAGCATTGGTGGTGCTGTCTATATGAATGCAGGTGCTTACGGAGGTGAAGTAGCACACATTCTAGTTTCAGCGCAGATTTTGACTCCAGCAGGTTATGTCGAAACATTGGACAATCGTGAGTTACGATTTGGCTACCGTTCTTCTATTTTGCAGGAAAACGGTGCGATTGTTTTGTCTGCAAAATTTGCCCTCAAGCCAGGAAATCATACGGTTATTCAACAAGAAATGGCTCGTTTGACACATTTACGCAAGCTCAAGCAGCCTTTGGAATATCCATCTTGTGGTTCAGTCTTCAAACGTCCACTTGGTCACTTCGCAGGACAGTTGATTATGGATGCGGGTTTAAAAGGTTATCGAATCGGTGGAGTCGAAGTTTCTGAAAAACACGCTGGCTTTATGGTCAATGTTGCTGATGGAACGGCATTGGACTATGAAAATTTGATTGCCCATGTGATTGAAGTCGTTGAAAAATCTTCAGGAATTACTCTGGAGAGAGAGGTGCGTATTATCGGTGACCCATCTGATACATAGTCTTTCAGTTTATCTTTTATTACGTCGTTAACTCGCTTTGCCGTACTTCAGTACTGTCTGCAGCTCGTTGCCTAGCACTAAAAGCAAACTGAAAGACTAAACTCTAGCCATTAGGCTCTTACAAAAAAGAAGGAATTTATGAGAATTGAAAAAGCCAATTATTGAATTTAAGAATGTTTCTAAAGTATTTGAAGACAGTGGAACAACTGTATTAAAGGATATTAGTTTTGAATTGGAAGAAGGGAAATTTTATACCCTATTAGGAGCTTCTGGTTCAGGTAAATCAACGATTTTGAACATTATTGCTGGTTTATTGGATGCGAGTTCAGGCGATATTTATCTGGATGGTCAACGGATTAATGATGTTCCGACTAATAAACGGGATGTCCATACTGTTTTCCAGTCCTATGCCCTTTTCCCACATATGACTGTCTTTGAAAATGTGGCTTTTCCTCTTAAATTAAGAAAGGTTGACAAGGCTGAAATCGAACGCCGTGTGACAGAAGCCTTACAAATGGTCCGACTCTCTGGTTATGAAAATCGTTCCATTCAGAAATTGTCTGGTGGTCAACGCCAACGTGTCGCTATTGCTCGTGCCATCATCAATGAGCCTCGCGTTGTCTTGTTAGATGAACCACTTTCTGCCCTGGACTTGAAACTAAGAACAGAAATGCAGTACGAACTGCGTGAATTGCAACAACGTCTAGGAATTACCTTCGTCTTCGTTACCCATGACCAAGAAGAAGCTCTGGCCATGAGTGACTGGATTTTTGTCATGAACGAAGGCGAGATTGTTCAATCTGGGACGCCAGTGGACATTTACGACGAGCCAATCAACCATTTTGTTGCGACCTTTATTGGTGAATCAAACATTCTTCCAGGTCGCATGATAGAAGATTACTTGGTTGAGTTTAATGGCAAACGCTTTGAAGCTGTCGATGGTGGTATGCGACCAAACGAAGAAGTTGAAGTGGTCATCCGTCCCGAAGACTTGCAGATTACCCTTCCAGAAGAAGGCAAATTGCAGGTAAAAGTCGATACTCAGCTCTTCCGTGGTGTCCACTATGAAATCATTGCCTATGATGATTTGGGCAATGAATGGATGATTCATTCAACCCGTAAGGCCATCGTGGGAGAAGTGATTGGTCTGGATTTTGAACCAGAAGACATTCATATCATGCGTCTCAATGAAACAGAGGAAGAATTTGATGCCCGTATTGAAGAGTATGTGGAAGTGGAAGAAGTAGAAGATGGCTTGATTAACGCCATCGAGGAGGAACGCAATGAAGAAAACCTCTAGGCTTTTTGCAATTCCCTATGCCCTATGGGTCTTTCTCTTTGTACTCGCTCCAGTTGCCTTGATTATCTTCAAATCTTTCTTTGATATTCATGGCAATTTCACTTTGGCTAATTATCAAACCTACTTTAATTCGCCCAATATGACCTATCTGCGGATGAGTTTTAACTCCATTTTTTACGCAGGTATTATCACATTGGTGACTCTTTTGGTATCCTATCCGACTGCCTATTTCTTGACCAAGCTCAAGCATAAACAGCTTTGGCTCATGTTGATTATCTTGCCAACCTGGGTCAATCTTTTGCTGAAAGCCTATGCCTTTATTGGTATTTTTGGTCAACATGGTTCTATCAACCAGTTCTTGGAATTTATTGGTCTTGGTGCCCAGCAAATTCTCTTCACGGATTTCTCTTTCATTGCTGTTGCAGCCTATATCGAGATTCCGTTTATGATTTTGCCGATCTTTAATGCCCTAGATGATTTGGATAAAAATCTCATCAATGCTAGTCGTGATTTGGGGGCAACTTCTTGGCAGACCTTTACAAAAGTTATTTTTCCTCTTTCTATGAATGGGGTCCGTTCTGGTGTTCAGGCGGTTTTCATTCCAAGTTTGAGCCTCTTTATGTTGACCCGTTTGATTGGTGGTAACCGAGTCATTACACTGGGTACAGCTATCGAGCAACATTTCCTCACCACACAAAACTGGGGAATGGGTTCAACCATAGGTGTGGTCTTGATTTTGGCCATGCTCTTGATTATGTGGATGACGAAAGAGAGGAAGAAATAATGAAGAAATTTGCAAATATCTACTTAACAGTTGCCTTCCTCCTTCTTTACTTGCCCATTTTTTATCTCATTTTCTATGCTTTCAATGAAGGTGGAGATATGAATGGCTTTACAGGCTTTACCTTGGAGCATTTTTCATCTATGTTTGGCGATAGCCGACTAATGCTGATTCTGGCTCAAACCTTCTTGTTGGCCTTCTTGAGTTCTTTGATTGCAACCATTATTGGAACGTTTGGTGCCATCTATATTTATCAAGCGAAACCTCGTTTCCAAAATGCCTTGCTGTCTGTCAATAATATCTTGATGGTAGCACCAGACGTTATGATCGGGGCAAGTTTCTTGATTCTCTTTACCATGATTGGTTTCCAGCTTGGCTTTGTCTCAGTATTGCTCAGTCATATTGCTTTTTCTATTCCAATCGTAGTATTGATGGTCTTGCCTCGTCTGAAGGAAATGAATGCGGATATGATTTCAGCAGCTTATGATTTGGGGGCAACTCAGCCACAAATGCTGAAAGAAATCATGTTGCCATACCTAACACCAGCTATCATTGCTGGCTACTTCATGGCCTTTACCTATTCCTTGGATGACTTTGCTGTGACCTTCTTTGTAACGGGCAATGGTTACTCAAATCTATCTGTTGAGATTTATTCACGGGCACGTCAAGGGATTTCCTTGGAAATAAATGCCTTGTCAACTCTTGTTTTCCTTTTCTCTATCTTATTGGTAGTGGGTTATTATTTCATCTCACGTGAAAAGGAGGCCAACTAATGAAACGATTGTATTCATTTTTTGTAGGAGTTATAGCTATTGTACTGGTTTTATGGGGTATTAGTTCAAAATTAGAAGCTGATTCAACTCAAGGAACGACGGATAAGTTGGTTATCTATAACTGGGGAGATTACATTGATCCAGAATTGCTGGAAGAATTTACGGCTGAAACAGGTATTCAGGTGGATTACCAGACCTTCGATTCCAACGAATCCATGTACACAAAGATTAAGCAGGGTGGCACAACCTACGATTTGACCATTCCGTCCGAGTATATGATTTCCAAAATGACGGAAGAAAATATGCTCATTAAACTTGATAAATCAAAAATTAAAGGTTTAGAGAATATTGATCCGCAATTTATGGGCTTGAGCTTTGATAAGAATAATGACTATTCTATTCCATACTTCTGGGGGACCTTGGGCATTGTTTACAATGAAACCATGGTTGAAAACCCTCCTAAAGAATGGGAAGATTTGTGGTCAGAGGAGTACCGTGATAATATCATGTTGATCGATGGTGTTCGTGAGGTCATGGGATTTGGCTTGCAATCTTTGGGTTACAGCTTGAACTCTAAAAATCCTGCAGAGATTGAAGAAGCTGCTGAACATCTTTACAATTTGACACCAAATGTTAAGGCTATCGTAGCTGATGAAATCAAGGGCTACATGATACAAGATGCGGCAGCTATCGCAGTATCCTTCTCTGGAGAAGCCAGTGAAATGTTAGATGGAAATGAAAATCTGCGCTATGTTGTACCATCAAAAGGTTCTAACCTTTGGTTCGATAATATGGTCATTCCAAAAACAGCAAAAAATATTGATGGAGCTTACGCCTTTATGAGTTTTATGCTTCGTCCTGAAAATGCGCTTCGCAATGCAGAATATGTTGGCTATTCAACACCAATTCCTGCAGCCAAGGCTATGCTGGATGAGGAGACTCAGAACGACGAATCCTTCTATCCTTCAGAAGAAACGATGAAGAAGATGGAAGTTTATGATAATCTTGGACCAGAGATGCTTGGAATGTATAATGACCTCTATCTCCAATTCAAGATGTATCGGAAATAGTCTGATTGGACAGGTAGCAATATAAATAAAAGAATGGGAGTGAGGTTCTTTACTAAGTACTTATTGCTCCTATTTTTTGGTCATACATACTATAGAAAGGAAGGGAAATCCCAATGGAAAATCACCGGAAAGAAGTTAGTTTTATTTCTCAATCAATCCTCTATTCGGTTCTGCGTGGTAGTTTAGTTGGCATTGTCGCTGGGTTAGTGGTCGTTGCATTTCGCTTAGCCATTGAAAAACTATTTTCTGTCTTTACACACCTCTATTCTCTGGCAACAGATAATGCAATCTATTTACTTCTTATTGGAGGGCTTTATCTGGTCATAGCTTTACTTATTGGCAAGTTAATCAAAGACGAGCCAAATGCAAAAGGTTCAGGTATACCTCAGGTGGAGGCAGAACTAAAAGGAATTATGGATTTAAACTGGTGGTCAGTCCTTTGGAAAAAATTTATCGGCGGTGTTTTATCCATTGCATCTGGCCTAATGCTGGGGCGTGAAGGTCCCAGCATTCAACTAGGAGCTGTAACGGCTAAAGGTGTATCAGTTCTTCTTAAATCCAGTGAAATGGAAAGAAGGAGTTTGATTGCTAGTGGCGCTGCGGCAGGTTTGGCAGCAGCTTTCAATGCACCAATAGCAGGTCTTTTATTTGTTGTAGAGGAAGTCTATCATCAGTTTTCGCGTCTGGTTTGGGTCTCAGCCTTAGCAGCTAGTATCACTGCGAACTTTATTTCCTTACATGTTTTTGGATTGACACCTGTTTTGCACATGCCAGAGGATTTGCAGCTATTATCTCTTGACCAATATTGGATCTATATCTTACTTGGAGTTTTCCTTGGACTTGCTGGATATGTGTATGAAGTTGTTATCCTCAATATACAAGGTTTCTATACCCTCCTCTCAAAAATCATTCCTCTCCCAGTTCCATACTACAGTGTATTTGCCTTTTTGTTCATTATACCGATTGGTTATTTTTTCCCTAATCTGTTGGGTGGCGGGCATCATTTGATTTTAGAGCTCCCATATTTGGAACAAGGACTACTGACATTGGCAATCTTAATTTTAATTCGATTTGTATGGAGCATGATTTCCTATGGTTCTGGTCTACCAGGGGGCATCTTTTTGCCCATATTAACCTTAGGAAGTCTCCTTGGGCTTTTTGTCGCACGGTTCTTCCTTGATATTGGTTTCATCAGTCAGGAGCAGATGCTATTGTTTATTGTATTGGGAATGGCAGGCTTTTTCGCAGCGATTTCCAAAGCACCTCTAACTGCTATTATTTTAGTAACTGAAATGGTTGGAAGTTTGAACCAATTGATGGTCATCGGGTTGGTAGCTTTGAGTTCCTATGTGATGATGGACCTCTTAGGTGGCGCGCCAGTCTATGAAGCAATGTTGGAAAAAATTCTGCCAGAAGAAGTAGAACAGCAAGAACACATGACCTTAATAGAGGTTGTTGTCAACGAAACATTGGACAGAAGATTTGTTAGCGAGTTACGTTTACCGGATTCATGCTTGATCACCAGTCAAATTCATTATGGTAAGTCAAGGATTGTGAAAGGAAATAGCCAACTTTCTATGGGTGATTCCTTGCTCGTTGCAGTTCCAATCTCTCAAATTCATACCGTTCGTAGGATATTTGAGGGAGATTAGCATTTTTTTAGATTGTCTTAACAAAGAGATGAGAAAAGTCCCAATATTATAATGTTTCTGTTGTCTGGTCAACTCTCTCAATTCAGGAATGATTTCATCGGGAACGAAACTCCGAGGAAGCAGACCAATCCGCATTCATTTGGCAATCCAGTAAGCGTCTTTCTTGTCAGTTTTCTGACCTGTAATGGTCTTCATGTGGGCTGGTTGAGCAAGTATTAGCTCGAAGTCATCACATAGTGCATGCCAGACAGGTCGCCAATAGACACCTGTGTTTTCCATACCAACAGCTTCCACATGAAATTGACTGAGAAAATCGTGGTAAGCACGTAGACCTTTAGTCGTTATATCCAATGTAGCTAAGTAACACTTTGGACAAGTTGAGGGGAATACAAACGACAATGTCGACTTGATCTACACATGATTATCTATGACAATTCCTTCCTTCTTGTAAGTTAGAGAGCCTATCTACTGAATTTTATACTCTTTGAAAATCAAAATCAGACGTTGTTGACTTGATTTGATGAACTTCAGTTCTATCTGCATCTGCGTCGCCTAGTCTGTTTTTGATTTTCATTGAGTATTAGTCATATTCTTGAGTGTATATTGTGGTTCTTATCAGTAGGCTGGAGCAGTTTTGTCACCATAATTAACATCAATAATGTACCAACCGCATGGCCCTCACTAGGTATATAATCTTAGTGAGGGCTTTATGCTCATTCTCATTATTCTGTGGGTAAGGATGGAGCTACCATGAATGTCTTGCTCACTCCCTTTTTAGTGTGTATAGTGGTTTGAATTAGGAAAAGGACAACTTTAAGTTATAGTGTTAATAACCCACTCCTAAAATAACTTTAGAGTTCTCAAATTGACAAACTTAGACATGTCCCGTTTCTAATTCACTTGACTATATTATCTGTATCTATGGTTATAGATATTATTGACACCTAGTTATAGTTTGAATAAATAACTGAATTTTCAGAATATACTTGCAATACTGATGATTTTGTGTTTTAATTTATTTATTGGTTTTGCCAATAATGAAGGAGAAAAACTGGGAGGAAAAGTTATGAAAAAGAAAGAAACTTTCTCACTTCGGAAGTATAAAATTGGAACGGTGTCTGTTCTTTTGGGTGCAGTTTTTTTGTTTGCAGGTGCACCATCGGTAGCTGCAGATGAATTGACAAGCCTTGTAGAGACTAAGGTGGAAACAACTGTTCCTGACGCAATCGTCAGCGAATCAACCTCAGAAAGTCCCGTTGTCGAGGAGTTAGTTGACACTTCTGTGGAGGCTACCCAAACTGATGTAACCACTACAGGTAATGAAGAGGAAACACATGGCTCAGAAGCTCTTGAAAACACTACAAATACAGAAGTAGAAGCGACTCAACCAGCTGTAGAAACTCCAGCTATTTCAGAGAAAAAAGTAGAAGAAGAGGAGAAGCTTTCCGTAGCAGATGAGACTACTGCTATTACTAATCAGGAAGAAGCGAAACCACAAAACATTGATAGTAATACGATCATTACAGTACCTAAAGTTTGGGATAGTGGTTACAAGGGCGAAGGAACAGTAGTTGCAATCATAGATTCCGGTCTTGATGTTGACCACGATGTATTGCATATTTCAGACCTCTCAACTGCAAAATATAAATCAGAAAAAGAGATAGAAGCAGCTAAAGAAGCTGCAGGAATTACCTACGGTGAATGGTTTAACGATAAGGTTGTATTTGGTTATAACTATGTTGATGTGAATACTGTCTTGAAAGAAGAAGACAAACGTTCACACGGTATGCACGTAACAAGTATTGCCACAGGAAATCCGACACAACCAGTTGCTGGACAATTAATGTATGGTGTAGCTCCTGAAGCGCAAGTCATGTTTATGCGTGTATTCTCAGACCTCAAAGCTACAACAGGCGCAGCATTGTACGTAAAGGCGATTGAAGATGCTGTAAAATTGGGTGCAGATAGCATCAACCTCAGTCTGGGAGGAGCTAACGGCTCTGTTGTTAACATGAATGAAAATGTGACTGCAGCAATCGAGGCTGCTCGTCGTGCAGGGGTTTCTGTTGTTATTGCAGCTGGTAATGATGGAACATTTGGTTCAGGTCATTCTAATCCGTCAGCCGATTATCCAGATTATGGCTTGGTCGGTGCTCCTTCAACAGCTCGCGATGCAATTTCTGTCGCTTCTTACAATAATACAACGGTTGGTAGTAAAGTAATTAATATCATTGGCTTAGAAAACAATGCTGATTTGAATTACGGTAAGAGTTCGTTTGATAATCCAGAGAAAAGTCCCGTACCATTTGAAATCGGGAAAGAATATGAATATGTCTATGCGGGAATCGGTCAAGCTTCGGATTTTGATGGTCTAGATTTGACTGGAAAACTTGCACTCATCAAACGAGGAACGATTACTTTCTCAGAAAAAATAGCCAATGCAACAGCTGCAGGTGCAGTAGGGGTGGTCATTTTCAATAGTCGTCCAGGTGAAGCCAATGTAAGCATGCAACTTGATGATACAGCTATTGCAATTCCATCTGTCTTCATTCCATTGGAATTTGGTGAAGCTTTGGCAGCTAACTCATATAAGATTGCGTTCAATAACGAAACAGATATTCGCCCTAACCCAGAAGCAGGTCTTCTTTCAGATTTTTCAAGTTGGGGTCTATCAGCGGATGGCGAGTTAAAACCAGACTTAGCTGCTCCAGGTGGTGCTATTTATGCAGCCATCAATGATAATGACTATGCCAACATGCAGGGAACAAGTATGGCTTCACCACACGTAGCAGGAGCAGCCGTACTAGTAAAACAGTATTTACAGGCAACTTACCCTACTAAGTCCCCTCAAGAAATCGAAGCCTTAGTAAAACACTTGCTTATGTCTACTGCTAAAGCACATGTGAACAAAGAAACAACAGCCTACACTTCCCCACGCCAACAAGGTGCAGGTATCATCGATACTGCGGCAGCTATTTCTACAGGTTTATATTTGACTGGCGAAGACGGTTATGGCAGCATTACCTTGGGAAATGTTGAGGATACATTCAGCTTTACGGTCACACTTCATAACATTACAAACGAAGATAAGACTTTAAACTACTCAACGCAATTAACAACGGATACTGTCCAAAATGGATTGCTCACCTTGGCTCCGCGTCTATTAGCAGAGATTCCTGGCGGTAAGGTGACTGTGCAAGCCAATTCAAGTACAACTGTTACAATTAATGTCGATGCATCAAGCTTTGCAGAAGAATTGACAGGTTTAATGAAAAACGGTTACTATCTTGAAGGTTTTGTTCGATTTACAGATGTAGTCGATGGCGGTGATATTGTCAGCATTCCATACGTTGGTTTCCGTGGGGAATTCCAAAATCTAGCCGTTCTAGAAGAGCCGATTTACAATCTTATTGCCGATGGTAAGGGGGGCTTCTACTTTGAACCTGTTACAGCACAACCAGATACTGTTGACATCAGCCATCACTACACAGGTCTTGTTACAGGAAGTACGGAATTAATCTATTCTACAGACAAACGATCTGACTTTGCTATCAAGACTCTAGGTACATTTAAAAATGAAGCAGGATACTTTGTTTTAGAGCTTGATGAGTCTGGTAAGCCTCATTTAGCTATCTCGCCAAATGGGGATGACAACCAAGATTCGCTCGCTTTCAAAGGTGTCTTCTTGAGAAATTATATGGATTTAGTCGCAAGCGTCTATGCTGCAGATGATACTGAGCGAACAAATCCACTTTGGGAAAGTCAACCACAGTCAGGCAATAAGAACTTCTATAGTGGTGATCCTAAAAATCCAAAATCAAGCATTATTTATCCTACTGAATGGAATGGAACAGATAGTGACGGAAATGCTTTAGCAGATGGTAAGTATCAATACGTTTTGACCTACTCATCTGAAGTTCCAGGTGCAGCAGTACAAACCATGATTTTCGACGTTATCATCGATAGAGAATCACCAGTTATCACCACAGCTACCTATGATGAAACAAACTTTACATTTAACCCTCGTCCAGCCATTGAAAAAGGAGAGTCTGGTCTATATCGCGAGCAAGTATTCTATCTTGTAGCAGATGCCAATGGTACGACAACTATTCCTTCCTTATTAGAAAATGGTGATGTAACCGTTTCTGATAACAAGGTATTTGTGGCACAAAACGACGATGGCTCCTTTACATTGCCTCTTGATCTTGCAGATATTTCAAAATTCTACTACACAGTGGAGGATTATGCTGGTAATATCAGCTATGAAAAAGTAGAGAATCTGATTAGTATTGGCAATGAAAAAGGATTGGTAACTGTCAATATTCTTGATAAAGACACAAATAGTCCTGTACCAATACTTTTCTCTTACTCAGTCACCGATGAAACAGGCAAGATTGTTGCAGAATTACCACGATATGCCGGCGATACTAGCGTTCTTAAGCTACCATTTGGTACTTACACCTTTGATTTATTCCTATATGATACAGAGTGGTCAAGCCTAGCAGGTGAAACAAAAGCAGTCGTGACGATTTCTGAAGAAAATAGCACTGCCGAGGTGAATTTCTATGTGACTTTGAAAGATAAGGCAAACTTGCTGGTAGATATTGATGCATTACTACCTTCTGGTTCAACCATCCAACTGGTAACCGCTGATGGCCAGACTATTCAGCTACCAAATGCTAAATATTCTAAGACTGATTATGGTAAATTTGTACCAGTTGGTACCTACACTATCCTTCCAACCCTCCCAGAAGGCTATGAATTTTTGGAAGAATTAGACGTAGCAGTACTTGCAAACCAGTCAAATGTTAAGAAATTAACCTTGATTAATAAAGTTGCTTTGAAAGAACTTATTGCTGAACTTGCGGGACTTGAAGAAACAGCGCGTTATTACAATGCTAGTCCAGAACTTCAAACTGCCTATGCTAAAGCATTAGAAGATGCCAATGCAGTATATGCCAATAAACACAATCAGGTACAAGTAGATTCAGCACTTGCCAGTCTTGTGGCGGCGAGAGAACAGCTAAATGGTCAGGCTACCGATAAAGAAAAACTAATTGCTGAAGTATCAAACTACACACCGACTCAGGCAAACTTTATTTATTACAATGCTGAAAATACCAAACAAATTGCCTATGATACAGCTATTCGTTCAGCACAACTTGTATTGAACCAAGAGAATGTAACACAGGCAGTTGTCAACCAAGCGTTGGCTGACTTGTTAGCAGCGAAAGCCAACTTAGATGGTCAAAAGACTGATATTTCAGCCCTTCGTAGCGCAGTATCCGTTTCTTCTGTATTAAAAGCGACAGATGCTAAGTATCTCAATGCATCTGAGAACGTGAAACAAGCTTATGATCAGGCAGTTGAAGCAGCGAAAACGATTCTAGCTGATGAATCTGCAAGCCAAGCAAGTGTCGATCAAGCTCTAGCCCTTCTGACAAGCGCTCAGGCAGAACTGGATGGTGTTGCTACTTCAACAAATGATGCCAAGGAGCCAGCAAATACTGCCACTGACAAAAAAGATGAAGGCACTGTAACGCCTCCACCTATAGACTCAGAAAAAGTTGATGTACAGGCACCTCCTGTAAAAGATACTGGGAATTCAGGGTATGTACCGATAGGTCAAAAGCCAAACCCTCAACCAACTTTACCTCGTCCAGTCACTTTGCAAGCTAGTCTATCTAGTCCTAATCAAGAAAAACAGGTGACTCAACTACCAAATACTGGAGAAAATGATACGAAATACTATCTTGTTCTTGGTGTCATTATTGGGCTAGGGACTCTGTTAGTAAGCAAACGACGTCATAAGGAAGAAGTATAACCAACACTAGCTTTATCACAAGTTTGCTAAATAATAAAACCGCTTAATCATTGATTAGGCGGTTGTTTGTGTTTGAAATTGAAGCATTGTCTTTTGGATGTTTCTTGAGACATCAGTTGGCTTTACAAGATAATAATCTTGAGCCAGTTGGTCGGCAATATAGGAGTGGAGGTAGGTTGCTACAAGGATTCTTTCATATAGTTGAACATGGGGAAATTGTACAGCAAATCCTGCAATCATACCTGCAAGAGTATCTCCCATACCTCCTGTTGCTTGGTAGGGACCACCAGCTCCTATTGGGGTGACTTGGTTTGGCTGGGTTTTTAGGATTTGAGTAGCGGAACTTTTAGCTACAAGGATTGTATTTTCTTGAAAAGAATGCAAGGCTTCAAGATTTCTTTGGCTTGTTTGGTCAGCAACCGGAATGGCTGATAACCGTTCCCATTCTTTCTGGTGGGGTGTCAGGATGACTCGTTTACACGGGAAGTTCTTCCTGTTTTGCTTTGCGACTAAGGTAAGGGCTGAGCCGTCAAGAACTAAAATCTGCTGGTCAGATAAATGTTCAAAAACAAAGTCCAATAACTGTTCAGCTCTGCTATTTTCCCCCAAACCTGGACCAATCAATACCAAGTCAGTATTTTCTAAGCTACTTATCAGCAAGGCTTGATCGTCAAATGAAAATGCCATGGCTTCAGGCAGATGACTATGTAAGGCTGGTATGTTGTCTTTTTCAGTAGCAACAGATACCAAGCCTGCTCCACTGTTGACGGTTGCTAGTGCGGCCATGATAATCGCTCCACCATAAGGATACAGTCCACCAATCAGCAAGACTCGACCATAGCTTCCCTTATGGCTATTGCGTGGTCTTGCTTGAATAACCTTTCTACAGAGTTCTTGTAAGTCCATACTTATTCCCCCTTTTCTTCTTATTATATCACGAGGAATGAGGTTTATGACAATCCAGATTTTAGATAAATCCAAGTTTTCATGCTATAATGAATTCATGGTATTATCAAAAAAACGTGCAAGAAAAGTTATTGAAGAAATCATCGCTCTATACCCTGATGCTAAGCCTAGTTTGGACTTTCGAAATCACTTTGAGTTGGTATGTGCAGTGCTCTTATCTGCTCAAACTACAGACGCTGCGGTGAATAAGGCAACACCTGGTTTGTTCGCCGCTTTCCCAACGCCCCAAGCCATGGCGGCAGCAGAAGTGAAGGATATTGAGCCTTATATTTCTCGTTTGGGTTTGTATCGAAATAAAGCCAAATTTTTGAAAGAATGCGCCCAGCAGTTATTGGAACGGCATAATGGCATTGTACCGCAGACTCGTGAGGAATTAGAAGCCTTGGCTGGAGTTGGTAGAAAAACGGCTAATGTAGTGTTGAGTGTTGGATTTGGCATTCCTGCCTTCGCAGTTGATACCCACGTGGGACGGATTTGTAAACACCACGATATTGTCAAAAAATCGGCTACACCCCTGGAAACAGAGAAACGAGTCATGGAAGTCTTACCTCCTGAACTCTGGCTCCCTGCTCATCAAGCTATGATTTATTTTGGTCGTGAGGTTTGCCATCCTAAGAACCCTGAATGCGGAAAATTCCCACAATTATATGAATTTGACTAAAAAATCTTCTGTTTTTGAAGATTTTTTAGTTTTTATGTGAAATTGTTTGAGTAAATGCTGAACATTTTTTTAAATTTTATAAGAATAGTAACTCAGAAAAGAATTATACGAATGTTATGTTTTATAAACGAGTCCCAAAAGTGATATATCCGAATATTGTCTAGATAGGTTTCTTTTTTATTGACAAAACACAAACAATAAGCTATACTATATCTTGTAATAAGGAAAAAATACGAAAAACAAACTGTTTTTCTGTTCCAATGTTAAGAAAAAGAGGTAGAAGCATGTTCAACGAAACTCCAGTTTTTGACTACGAAGATATTCAGCTCATTCCAAATAAATGTATCATCAATAGCCGTTCCGAGGCAGATACAACAGTGACTCTTGGGAAATATAGCTTTAAATTACCAGTTGTTCCAGCTAATATGCAGACTATTATTGATGAAGATGTGGCAGAGATGTTGGCGAAAGATGGTTATTTTTACATCATGCACCGCTTTGATGAAGAAGGGCGTATTCCTTTCGTGAAACGCATGCACGACCAAGGCTTGATTGCTTCCATTTCGGTTGGTGTAAAAGATTATGAGTACGACTTTGTTTCTAGTTTAAAAGCTGACGCGCCTGAGTTTATTACCATTGATATTGCGCATGGACATGCTGATAGTGTCATTAAGATGATCAAGCATATCAAGAAAGAATTGCCTGAGACTTTTGTTATTGCTGGAAATGTCGGCACGCCTGAAGCAGTTCGTGAACTAGAAAATGCTGGTGCAGATGCGACAAAAGTTGGTATTGGTCCTGGTAAGGTCTGCATCACCAAGGTCAAGACTGGTTTTGGTACTGGCGGTTGGCAGCTGGCTGCCCTTCGTTGGTGTTCCAAAGCTGCTCGTAAGCCAATTATTGCGGATGGTGGAATTCGTACCCACGGAGATATTGCCAAATCCATCCGCTTTGGTGCAAGTATGGTCATGATAGGCTCCCTCTTTGCCGGTCATATTGAAAGCCCAGGTAAGACGGTAGAAGTGGATGGCAAACAGTTTAAGGAATACTACGGGTCCGCCTCTGAATACCAAAAAGGTGCTTACAAAAACGTCGAAGGAAAGAAAATTCTCTTGCCAGCCAAGGGACATTTGAAAGATACTCTAGTAGAAATGGAACAGGACTTGCAATCCTCTATTTCCTATGCAGGTGGTCGTGATATTACCAGCTTGAAGCATGTGGACTATGTTATTGTGAAAAACTCTATCTGGAATGGTGACTCAATCTAGTCAAAGAGGACTTGCAATGCAGGTCCTTTTCTTGTTACAATATTTATATAAAATTGAAAGAGAATAAGTATGTACCAAACAAGAAATAACAAAGAAAAGCTCTGGCTTTTTATTAAGATTTTTTTACCTATATTAATTTATCAGTTCGCTAATTACTCCGCATCCTTTATCGATACCATGATGACTGGTCAGTTTAGTACTATGGATTTGGCAGGTGTGTCCATGGCAACAAGTCTTTGGAATCCGCTTTTTTCATTTCTAACAGGGATTGTATCTGCATTGGTCCCAATCATTGCTCAATATCTAGGACAAGGAGAGAAGACGAAAATCCGACAGGAGTTTCATCAGTTTGTCTATCTAGCCATCGGATTAACCATTTTACTCCTGTGCTCGGTCCTATTTATCGCTGTGCCCTCCTTGGCTCAGTTTGGACTTGATGAATCTGTTTTTCAAGTTGGTAGGCAGTACCTCTATTTTATTTCCATTGGCATCCTGCCTCTCTTACTCTTTAGTGTCTGTCGCTCTTTTTTCGACGCCTTGGGCTTGACCCACCTCTCCATGTACCTCATGCTGCTCCTGGTTCCCTTTAACAGCCTCTTTAACTATCTCTTGATTTATGGGAAAATGGGCCTCCCGGCCCTAGGCGGAGCTGGAGCTGGATTGGGTACTGCTTTAGCTTACTGGGCGGTACTACTAGTAATCGTCATTGTCATGTGCAAAAATAAGACCATTGCATCTTATCAGATTTGGCGGTGGAGTCCGATTGATGGGACTTTACTGAAAGAAGGACTGAAAATCGGGCTTCCCATCGGTTTACAAGTCTTTGCAGAAGTTGCAATTTTTGCAGTAGTAGGGCTCTACATGGCAAAATTTTCAGCCCAGATTATAGCAGCCCACCAGTCAGCTATGAACTTTGCGACATTATTATATGCCTTTCCTGCCTCAGTTTCTTCAGCCCTAGCTATTGTCATTGCTTATGAAGTAGGGGCTAAACGACCACAAGATGTGAAAGCCTACAGCCGTCTAGGACGCCTGGTGGCACTTGGTTTTGCAGGCTTAACACTCACTTTCCTATATTTTTTCCGCTCCAAAGTTGCCTACCTTTATGGTAATGACGCAGAATTTATCCGTCTGACCTCGCATTTTCTTAGCTTTGCCCTCATGTTCCAGTTAGCAGATGCCTTTACAGCACCTATTCAGGGGATATTACGTGGTTACAAGGATACGACTGTTCCCTTTGTACTTGGTTTAGTTGCCTATTGGTCCATGACTTTCCCCGTCGCATTCTTGCTTGAAAGATTTTTCCAAATGGGTCCAGAAGCCTATTGGATTGGTCTTATTTCAGGGATTTTTGTCTGCGGAATAGCTCTTAATTTGCGCTTGATCAAAATAGCTCGTCTTCACTAAATGTTTGATTTTTCTCTTGACATATTTTTCTGTGCTTGATAGAATTTACTCAAAAAGGTAAGGTCTTTTCATCATGAAAAAGAAGTGGTTAATCTGGTTAATACTATCTTGTATCTGCTTGTTGTTTGGTTATCTTCACATGAGGAAAACAGAAATTAGACTTCCTCATTCTGACCAGATTTTAATCAGTAATCAGGATGGGGAAGAGATACAATCTTTAGAAGGTAGCGGAGCAGAAGATTTTCTGACAGAGCTTGCCCAAATTTATCCCTATTTCTTCGACAATACCAGCAATCAAGACCAGCCAGTCGGTGTAGAAAATTATTATCAACTGACCTTTCAGCCTCATAAGAAGATTGCCTATCTCTATGAGAAAAATGGCAAAACCTATCTGGAATTTCCTTATGAGCGAATAGTCAGAACCAAGAAGTCCCTGTCTGAGTTAATAGACTAGAAGAAGTCGGAGCAATCCGGCTTTTTAAAATTCTAATTTTTTAACATTTGCTTTGAAAAAATATGCATGAGAGGACAATATAAGAGATAGATAGCACTGTGTGAAAAATATGCGCTAAAGGAGGAGCTTTACAAGGAAATGCTAATCTATCTACTACAAATTTTGGAGACTTTTTATGGAAAAAATTACAACATTTTTCAAAAATTATTTTGATACACCAAAGATACCGTTGAAATACTAATTTGGTGATGTGTTTTACTGGAATCATTTTTTTGAATTAATATGTTTTCTTTTTGGAGGCA
The DNA here is from genome assembly GCF_044427225.1 of Streptococcus sp. 2022WUSS037. Classification (NCBI taxonomy): domain Bacteria; kingdom Bacillati; phylum Bacillota; class Bacilli; order Lactobacillales; family Streptococcaceae; genus Streptococcus; species Streptococcus sp. 2022WUSS037. The sequence goes on from NZ_JAOTGJ010000004.1 coordinate 46,115, forward strand.
TTAAAATTTGGACGATATTGTTTTTTGTTTACTCAATGCTCTCAGTTTATACATTCTTCTGGTACTCAGACTACCAACTTTTTAAATTCCCATACAATAAAATGAAAATATTTAAATATTGTCGCTCGGTTTTTAGTAAAGACGGTATAAAAATGCAGCTGCAGATAGTTTAGCACGAGAACAACATTATACAATCCATGAAAATAACATTTCTAGGGATTACACTGAGAATGTAAAAACAGTCGCATTTGTATATCTTTTTCTATTTGTTTCACGTTATTACTTAGTTTATTATCAGGTTTACTCATCAGTATTTACCCATACTAAGACAATAAAAAAAATATAAAGAAGCAATTCAGGAACAATATGAAAGTTTCAAAAAATTGTAGGAGATGCTAAATTGACTGAAATATTATTTTATTTATTACTTGGTAGTGCCATATATTTTAGATTTTTTGTTTTCCCTAAAATGAAAAAATCACATGAGGAGAAGAGATGGGCAGAAGAGCAATTAAAATATAGAATAACAATTTATGACTTGATAAACGAGAAACAGAGTTTTGTTGGTACTATTGATAGTTTTAATGATATCTACAACATAGTTTATGACTATATTCAAGCCCATGTGTTTTTAAGCCAAGAAGCTGCAAGAAAATATGCACATTGAATAGCACGAAATGAAAATATAAGTATATTAATTCTCGCTGGAAGTACACCAGTAGAAAAAATATGTTAGTAATTTATTGGTTTGTGTACCAATCAGATACCTTGACAAATATGTTTATTGTTATAAAATAGATGATGTGGATTCTCTAAGTAGGTAGACGAACCACTAAATTTTAGGAGACTATAAAAGAATGAAGAAAATAATATTACTTTTATCAGTTGTGCTTTTGACTGCTTGTAAGTCGGGTGAAGTGAAGCAGGAGACAGCTGCAAGTAGCCAATCTAGTTCACAAGCTACATCGAGTTCAACTACATCAACAACTTCAAGTCAGTCGGAAACGAAGATGGTAGATGTGGATTATTCTAGCTATCAAAAGGTTATCGACCGGTATCAAGCTAGTTTGGGATTGGAACTTTCAGCCTTAAATCGTGAAGAAGTGAGTAGTCTACTTTATGGACTTAAACAATATCCAACTGTTTATACTGGAGCATATTATATACAAAACGACTTTGATAAAGATGGAGTAGATGAATTAGCAGTTGCCCTATCAACAAATTCTCAATTTGTTCTAATTGACCTTTATACTGTAGGAAATGACGGACAATTGATAAGACTGGTTGATCAGTTCCGTCAGCAAGGTCCAGAGATTGGTGAAAAAGTGACGTTATGGCCACTTGAAGACGGAAGTTACTCTTTAGAATCCGCTGGTAGTTTTAAAAACTATAGATATGACTCTGCTGTAGGTCAACTTTCCTTACAGGCAGAAGGAGCAACCAATCCTTCGTCTGCAGCAGTTGTAGATTTAAGCGCACTTTCATGGCTAAAATTTGAAAAAGGTACACCTGTGCAAGAACATACATCTGCGACTACAATTAATTTGCAGGGATTATTGGCGGGCGACTTCTCAAGTATTGCAGGAACATGGTCAAACGCAAATGGTAAAACATTAAGCATTGATTCATTAGGTAATGTCACAAATGAAGTAGATGCCAAAATAGAACTTAAAGAAATAGATGCTAATGGAATTGGAATTGGAGGCTATCATTTTGGAATGCATGGTGCAGTCTTTAGAGTAATTCCTTCAGGTGTTGCATTTGAGTTTCCAAATACAGGTGAAACTGATTTGAGTGATATTTCAAGAGTTAGATTATTTATAAGTCAAGCTCTTCCATCAGCAGAAGAATTTGTGAATGAAGTCTATTATAAACAATAGAGAAATATTTAAAAAGTAGGATTGATTTTTTCCTGCTTTTTTGTTTCGATATTGAGAAAATACCTTCGTCGTGTTAAAATAAAAGGATAGAAAATCAAATGGAGAAATTATGAATTATTTTAACGTAGGAAAGATTGTTAATACCCAAGGCTTACAAGGAGAAATGCGTGTTTTATCTGTGACCGATTTTGCAGAAGAACGCTTCAAAAAAGGGGCAAAATTGGCCTTGTTTAATGATAAAGACCAGTTTGTCATGGAAGTGGAAATTGCTAGTCACCGTAAGGCTAAGAACTTTGATATTATCAAATTTAAGGGCATGTACCATATCAACGATATTGAAAAGTACAAGGGCTTTAGTTTGAAAATTGCCGAGGAAAACTTGACCGATCTCGAAGACGGTGAGTTTTATTACCATGAAATTATCGGCCTGGATGTCTATGAAAATGACCAGTTGATCGGACAAATCAAGGAAATCTTGCAACCAGGTGCCAATGATGTCTGGGTGGTGAAACGCAAAGGTAAGAAAGACCTGCTCTTGCCATATATTCCACCTGTTGTCTTGAACATTGATATTCCAAATAATCGTGTCGATGTGGAATTGCTCGAGGGCTTAGACGATGAGAATTGATATTTTGACCCTCTTCCCTGAGATGTTTGCCCCACTTGAACATTCTATCGTGGGCAAGGCGCGTGAAAAAGGGCTATTAGAAATCAACTACCACAATTTTCGTGAAAAAGCTGAAAAAGCTCGCCATGTGGACGATGAGCCATACGGTGGTGGCCAAGGAATGCTACTCCGTGCCCAGCCAATTTTTGATACCATGGATAGCATTGAGCAAACCAAGCCACGTGTTATCTTGCTGGATCCTGCTGGTAAAACGTTTAACCAATCCTATGCTGAAGAATTAGCTCAGGAAGACCAGTTGATTTTTATCTGTGGTCATTACGAGGGCTATGATGAGCGGATTAAGACCTTGGTGACAGATGAGATTTCTCTCGGGGACTATGTTCTGACAGGTGGAGAGTTGGCAGCCATGACTATGATTGATGCTACCGTTCGCCTGATTCCAGAGGTTATTGGCAAGGAAGCAAGCCATACGGATGATAGTTTTTCATCTGGACTATTGGAGTATCCGCAATACACGCGTCCCTATGAATATCGGGGTATGGTTGTACCAGATGTTCTCATGAGCGGTCACCATGAAAATATTCGTAAATGGCGTTTGGAAGAAAGTCTACGCAAAACCTACCAACGTCGTCCAGACTTGTTAGAAAACTACAATTTTACAGCTGAAGAATTAGCAATTTTTGAAAAAATCAAAGCAGAAGACACAGTTGATTAGACTGTGTTTTTCTTGCTAGAAGGAGAAATGATGAAACGCAAAGTATTTGATGATTATAAGCCATACAAATTAGGAAGAATTGCCAAATTTGACCTAGGTAACAATGAAAATCGCATAATCGACTGGTCATTCTTGCCACAAAAAACCTTGGAGAGCTTGGAAGTAAGCCAGTTGAGTTATTACGGTGATAACACTTACTCCGAACTGATTGAGAAATATGCGGCCTATCTTGGAGTGAATCCCAAACAAGTGACGGTAGGTGTGGGCTCTGATCACCTTATTCACATGATTGTGTCCACCTTTATGGAAAAAGATGATACTTTTTTGACTGTTAATCCAGACTTTTTCATGTATGAAACCTATAATCACATGCATGGTAGCCAGTTTGAAGCCGTTGACCTGGTTGAAAAAGATGGAACCTTGGTTTTGCCTGTGGAGAGCCTGTTGGCGCGTGCAGAGGAGTTGAAGGCAAAGATAATCATGCTCTCCAATCCTAACAATCCTTCTTCAGTAGCTTATTCACTAGAAGATTTGGAGAAATTGGCTATTTCTTTTAAAGGGCTACTCGTTGTAGATGAGGCGTATATTGAATTTGCAAATGTTGAAAGCTTCATCAGTCGTCTGCAACAATTTGACAATGTTTTAGTTTTACGGACTTTATCAAAGGCCTTCGGTCTAGCAGGTTTACGAGTTGGCTTTGCGGTAGGAAGCGAAGAGTTAATTTATGAATTGGACAAGGTCATTCCGCCATTCAGCTTGTCAAACTTGACTGCGAAAATGGCAGCCGTTGCATTGAATTATTCAGACAAAGTTTTAGAAACAGTGGGAGTAATTCAGAATTTGCGAGAAGAAATGATCTTATTCTTGCAAGGGTTAGATAACTGTCAAGTTCTACCTAGTCAGGCTAGTTTTGTAACGTTTAAAGCACCGTGGACAGAAGAATTTTATCTGCAAGCCTTGGCACAGGATTGGAATTTCAAATACTATCCAACGGGTAAATTGGCAGGCTATATTCGCTTATCTATCGGAAGACCAGAAGAGATGGTTATGGTTAAAGAGATGATCACAACAGTGATAGAAAATGGAACAATTTCATAAGAGATTGTTCTTTTTTCGAAGAAAATTGACATTTTTTGAAAGATTTTGCTAGAAAATGATTGACAATGATATTTTTTAGTGTATAATGTATTTTGTAAACGATTGCAGGAGGTGTTGAATATTCTCAAATCAGAACGCAAACAAGTCATTTTAGAACGCATTCAGGCTCAGCAATTCGTCCGATTGGAAGAGTTAGTTGAGATTCTAGCAACGTCTGAATCTACTGTTCGTAGGGATTTAGATGAACTAGAAAATGAAGGCAAACTTCGAAGAGTGCATGGTGGAGCAGAAGCACCCGCCAATTTGCAACTGGAAGAGTCTATTCTAGAAAAATCTGTCAAAAACGTTCAAGAAAAAAGAGAGATTGCTGAACGAGCAGCTCAACTGATTTTGGACGGAGATGTGATTTTCTTAGATGCAGGCACAACCACAGGGGTACTGATTGATTATCTTCAACAGGAAAATCTGACAGTCGTGACCAACTCTATCCATCATGCGGTAAAGTTAGTTGAACGCAAGGTAAAGACCATCATCATTGGTGGTATTGTCAAGCAGTCAACTGATGCCTCTGTTGGTGCGATGGCATTGGAACAAATTCGACAGCTCAATTTTGATAAGGCATTTCTGGGGATGAATGGTGTGGATAAAAATTACTTTACAACGCCAGATATCGAAGAAGCGACCATCAAACGTACCATCATAGACAATGCAAAAGAAAGCTTTGTTTTAGCAGATGCGTCAAAAATCGGTCAATTCTCCTTTGCCAAAGTTGCAGCAATCGAAAAAGCCAACATTATATGTCAATCTTCGGAGAGCAGTTTGTTGGACATCATAAAAGAGAAAACGAGGGTAATCGAGGTATGATTTATACAGTTACGCTCAATCCAGCGATTGACTATATCGTTCGTTTAGAACATGTCGAGACGGGCAGTGTCAATCGTATGGAGAGCGACGATAAGTATGCCGGTGGTAAGGGAATTAACGTTAGCCGTGTTTTGAAGCGCTTGGGCTATCCGAATACAGCAACGGGTTTCCTTGGGGGATTCACAGGTCAGTTCATCAAAGATGGATTGATTGCCGAAGGAATTGATACTGATTTTGTTCAGGTTGATCAAGATACACGTATTAACGTGAAAATCAAAGCTGACCAAGAAACAGAAATCAACGGTTTGGGTCCGATTGTGACAGATACACAGTTGGCCGAATTAGAAATGGTCTTAGCAGGATTGACCAAAGAAGACACCGTTGTTTTTGCAGGTTCTGCACCAGCAAGTATTGGAAATGAAGTTTATAACAGACTGATTCCAGTGGCGAAAAAAGCAGGAGCGCAAGTTGTCTGTGACTTTGAAGGTCAGACACTTCTGGATTCACTTGCTCACCAACCACTCTTGGTCAAGCCAAACAACCATGAACTTGAAGCAATCTTCAATGTTGAGTTGAATGGCATTGCAGACATCGAGACCTATGCTAAGAAAATCTTAGATATGGGAGCACAGAATGTTATCATTTCTATGGCAGGTGACGGAGCCTTGTTGGTCACTCCAACAGCTACTTACTTTGCTAAACCAATCAAGGGGACGGTGAAAAATTCTGTCGGAGCTGGAGATTCCATGGTGGCAGGATTTACTGGCGAATACGTTCGCTCACAAGACCCTATTGAAGCCCTAAAATGGGGAGTTGCTTGCGGTACGGCAACAGCCTTTTCAGATGATTTGGCAAGTATCGAATTTATTAAGGAAACTTATGAAAAAGTTGAGGTAGAAACACTATGAAAATTCAAGACGTTTTGAGAAAAGATGTCATGTTGCTTGATTTGCAAGCGACAAGCAAGGAAGCTGTTATCGATGAAATGATTACTAGCTTGGTTGACAAGGGGTATGTGACTGATTTTGATGTATTCAAAACAGGTATTATGAACCGTGAAGCACAAACGACAACAGGTCTTGGTGACGGTATCGCAATGCCACATGCTAAGAATGCTGCTGTCAAAGAAGCGACTGTTCTCTTTGCAAAATCAAACAAGGGTGTTGACTACGCAAGTCTTGACGGTCAACCAACAGACTTGTTCTTCATGATTGCAGCTCCAGAAGGTGCTAACGATACACACTTGGCTGCCCTTGCGGAATTGTCTAAATACTTGATGAAAGCTGGATTTGCTGATAGACTTCGTGCGGCAACAAATCCTGACGAAGTGATTGCAGTCTTCGATACAGCTGAAGCCGCAGATAAGGCAGTTGAAGAAGTGGTTGCATCACCAAGTGGTGACCGTCCATTTATCGTTGCTGTTACAGCATGTACAACAGGTATTGCCCACACTTACATGGCAGAAGAAGCTCTTAAGAAACAAGCAGCTGAGATGGGTGTTGACATCAAGGTTGAAACCAACGGTGCTTCAGGTGTTGGAAACAAACTAACTGCTGAAGACATCAAGAATGCGGCAGGTGTTATCATTGCAGCAGATAAGGCTGTTGATATGCCTCGTTTCAATGGTAAACCATTGGTATCTCGTCCAGTTGCAGCTGGTATCAAACAACCAGAAGAATTGATTAACATCATCTTGGACGGAAAAGCCTCTGCATACACAGCGACAGAAGGAGCAGCTACTGTGGAATCTTCAGAAAAACTAAGCCTCGGTAAAGCTTTCTATAAACACTTGATGAGTGGTGTTTCTCAAATGTTGCCATTCGTTATCGGTGGCGGTATCTTGATTGCCCTTGCCTTCCTCTTTGATGGAGCTCTAGGTGTGCCGCAAGACAGCCTTGGTAGTCTTGGTTCATACCATGAAATCGCAGCTATATTCATGAAGATAGGTGGAGCAGCCTTCGGCTTCATGTTGCCACTTCTTGCAGGTTACATTGCTTACTCAATCGCTGAAAAACCAGGTTTGGTTGCAGGTTTCGTAGCTGGTGCAATCGCTAGTAGCGGTCTTGCGTTCGGTAAAATTCCTTACGCAGCTGGTGGTGAAGAAACGCTTGCTCTTGCAGGTGTATCATCTGGTTTCTTGGGTGCCCTTGTTGGTGGTTTCCTTGCTGGTGGTGTAGTGCTCGTTCTTCGCAACGCTTTGCGCAACCTTCCAAAGTCACTTCAAGGTTTGAATGCTATCTTGCTCTTGCCACTTTTGGGAACAGCAATCACTGGTTTCTTGATGTTCTTCGTTAACATCCCAATGGCAGCAATCAACACAGGTATGAACAACTTCCTTGCAGGTCTTGAAGGTAGCTCTGCTATTCTCCTCGGCCTTGTCCTCGGTGGTATGATGGCAGTCGATATGGGTGGTCCAGTCAACAAGGCAGCTTATGTCTTCGGTACAGGTACACTTGCAGCAACTGTTGCAGATGGTGGTTCTGTTGCCATGGCAGCAGTTATGGCAGGCGGTATGGTTCCACCGTTGGCAGTATTCGTTGCAACCCTTCTTTTCAAAGACAAATTCACACAAGAAGAGCGTAACTCAGGTTTGACAAACATCGTTATGGGTCTTTCATTCATCACTGAAGGTGCGATTCCGTTTGGTGCTGCCGACCCAGCTCGTGCAATCCCAAGCTTTATCGCTGGTTCTGCCCTTGCAGGTGCCTTGGTTGGTTTGTCAGGCATCCAATTGATGGCTCCTCACGGTGGTATCTTCGTTATCGCTTTGACATCTAATCCATTGCTTTACCTCGCCTATGTTTTGATCGGTGCGGTTGTATCAGGTGTCCTTTACGGAGCACTTCGTAAATCAAAATAAGTATGAAAACCTTGTCTCCGGGCAAGGTTTTTGATAGCTTTGGAAATGATACTCAATGAAAATCAAAAATAGCATAGGAAATGGAAATGAAGCCGAGGATAGAACTCTGTTACTATCTTGTTTCAAGGTAGATGAACGGGTGCGCTGGGGAATACATCTGTCAGGAATTAGGTAACTCTAAATAATAATATCTATCGAAATGTTTTTATAACAAAAAGATGGGTTTTTAGAAAAATATGCTATACTTATAACAAAGAAGAAACAAACGAAGGAGCTTTATATGTTTTGGAAAGAAAAACAAACTAAGTTTTCAATTCGTAAATTTAATCTAGGTGTTGCCTCTGTTATCATTGGTATGACTGGGCTCTTATATACTATACCCAACGAGGTTTTTAGTGCAGAATTGCCTGTACTTGCCCAGACCAATATAGCAAGAGAACAGATTTCCTATAAATATGTTCTTTATTCAGAATTAACATCGGATGAGAAAGCACGAATTCAGGCGACCATTCCAGCAAGGCAGGTAGGGAATACCCATACTTACTATATGGTCTATCGTCCAAAGGTCAATTTACCTCAAACAGGAAGTACCTTGCCTTTTGCAAGTAGCTTTATTGGCTTAGGGTTATTGATTATTGGTATATCCTTTACAAAAGATAGGAAAAAGCGACTTGTGAGGAGTTTGATTATTTTAACTGCTACAGGTAGTTTTTCGGTGGCAGCAATTTCTACAGGTAGCCTCTCTGGTTTCGATAAGCAATTTACCCTTGCCGTAGGGGAAGTTTTACCACAAGCTGTGATTTCTATAGATCAGCATGAATTTGTAGGTTTTATTTTAGAGGGGGATGTTAATTCTGAGACAGTCACAGTAACCGAAGCAGTTATCGATGAACAGAAGTCGTCGAGTGAATTAACATTACCAAATACCTTGGTTGATGAAGCCGTTAAACGATTGGAAAAAACTGGTTCGACTAGCATTGAAGAGAATCTTGAATCTCCAATTACAGAAGAAAGTCCTGCTTCTAATCAATCTGGTTCAACGCCTGAATCAAGTACGTCAGGCGAATCAGCTTCCGACACTCCAAATGACTCAGAAACACCAGTTACTTCGGCATCAGAAGGAGCTAATCCTAATCAACCAGCAGACTCTACCGTCCCAAGTGCTTCTTCATCTGATTTACCACAACAGCCAGAGAAAGAAGTTGTATCAGAGCAACCTGAAATCCCAGCGGAGTCAGAAGTTCCAGCTTCTTCAACACCGGAAAAAGAATCTGAGTCGAGTCAATCTTCATCTTCAACGGAATCAAATATTCCTGAATCTCCGACTACAGAAGAAAGTCCTGCTTCTAATCAATCTGGTTCAATGCCCGAATCAAGTACATCAGACGAACCAGCTTCTTTAACACCGGAAAAAGAGTCTGAGTCGAGCCAATCTTCATCTTCAACGGAATCAAATGTTCCTGAATCTCCGACTACAGAAGAAAGTCCTGTTTCTGACCAATCTGGTCCAACAACCGAATCAAGTACGTCAGGCGAACCAGCTTCCGATACTCCAAATGACTCAGAAACACCAGTCACTCCGACATCAGAAGGAGCTAATCCTAATCAACCAGCAGACTCTACCGTCCCAAGTGATTCTTCATCTGATTCACCACAACAGCCAGAGAAAGAAGTTGTATCAGAGCAACCTGAAATCCCAGCGGAGTCAGAAGTACCAGCCTCTTCAACACCAGAAAAAGAAGCTGAGTCGAGCCAATCTTCATCTTCAACAGAATCAAATGTTCCTGAAGCTCCGACTACAGAAGAAAGTCCTGTTTCTGACCAATCCGATTCAACGCCTGAATCAAGTACGTCAGGCGAACCAGCTTCCGACACTCCAAATGACTCAGAAACACCAGTTACTTCGGCATCAGAAGGAGCTAATCCTAATCAACCAGCAAACTCTACCGTCCCAAGTGATTCTTCATCTGATTCACCACAACAGCCAGAGAAAGAAGTTGTATCAGAGCAACCTGAAATCCCAGCGGAGTCAGAAGTACCAGCCTCTTCAACACCGGAAAAAGAATCTGAGTCAAGTCAATCTTCATCTTCAACAGAATCAAATTTTCCTGAAGCTCCAACTACAGTAGAAAGTCCTGTTTCTAATCAATCTGGTTCAACGCCCGAATCAAGTACATCAGACGAACCAGCTTCAGACACTCCAAATGACTCAGAAACACCGGTCACTCCGACATCAGAAGGAGCTAATCCTAATCAACCAGTAGGCTCTACCGTCCCAAGTGATTCTTCATCTGATTCACCACAACAGCCAGAGAAAGAAGTTGTATCAGAGCAACCTGAAATCCCAGCGGAGTCAGAAGTACCAGCTTCTTCAACACCAGAAAAAGAATCTGAGTCGGGTCAATCTTCATCTTCAACGGAATCAAATGTTCCTGAATCTCCAACTACAGAAGAAAGTCCTGTTTCTGACCAATCCGATTCAACGCCTGAATCAAGTACGTCAGGCGAACCAGCTTTCGACACTCCAAATGACTCAGAAACACCGGTCACTCCGACATCAGAAGGAGTTAATCCTAATCAACCAGCAGACTCTACCGTCCCAAGTTATTCTTCATCTGATTCACCACAACAGCCAGAGAAAGAAGTTGTATCAGAGCAACCTGAAATCCCAGCGGAGTCAGAAGTTCCAGCTTCTTCAACACCGGAAAAAGAGTCTGAGTCGAGCCAATCTTCATCTTCAACGGGATCAAATATTCCTGAATCTCCGACTACAGAAGAAAGTCCTGTTTCTGACCAATCCGATTCAACAACTGAATCAAGTACGTCAGGCGAACCAGCTTTCGACACTCCAAATGACTCAGAAACACCGGTCACTCCGACATCAGAAGGAGCTAATCCTAATCAACCAGCAGACTCTACCGTCCCAAGTGCTTCTTCATCTGATTCACCACAACAGCCAGAAGAACCTGCTAAAATCAAACCAGAGTTAGATGTAGCAATGCTGAAAGAGAATGTGGATGATAAGACTGTAGAACTAAGCTATACTTTGACAGATAATGATTCAGCATTTGTCAAGGCCATAGTATCTCTACACAAGGGAGATGAATTAGTCACGGAAAAAGAAATTCTAACTAAAGAAGAGCTGGCTAAGGTTCGATTTACTGATTTACTACTGAACACAGAATATAAAGTTAAAACACGATTTGCCTATAATTTAGGCAGTAATGATGCGGAAGAAGAACTTCCTACAGAAAAATTTGAACTAGAAAATAAATTACTGGAATTACGAGACTACAAGAGTATTGAGCTATATCAGGTGGATGAAAGTGGAGAAAAAACAAGAGTTACAGCCTTGAGCAATCTTCCAACTACTACAGAAAATTATCTTGTTAAAATTGCTACTGTAAACAATAAAGATATTTACCTCCCTGTCGACAACTTTGAGAATGATATCAATGGCATTAAGGTGAGCATTATTCATCCAAAATTAGTGAAATTTAATCAGAACAATCATAGTTTCGATGAACACCATACCTTTACAGTTGATAAGCTCGTTTTACAAGAGGGTGCCTACAGTAAATTTAGTGAATTAGTAGATGCCATCAATAACAATCCTAGTGGAACCTACTATCTAGCTGCGGATATGGTAGTTGATAAGTCGGTTTCAACGGACACCTACATTACCAAAGAATTTACTGGTAGTCTGAAGAGCCTGGGTGACCACAAGACTTATTCTATTTTGCAGTTGGATAGACCGCTTTTCAACACGCTCAAGAATGCTAGGGTAGAAAATATCTCCCTAAAAGATGTGGCGATTTCAAACGAGCAAACGGAAGTAGCTGCTCTAGCTAAAAAATCAGACAAGTCTATCATCGATAAGGTTTCTATTTTAGGAAATATTACTGCCAAACAAAATATTGCTGGCATTGTCTATAATGCCATAAACGGCACGACCATTAGTAATTCCATTGTTAATGTCAACCTGAGCAATACAGCAAATCATGAATCTTATCATATGGGTGGTGTTACAGGGATTTTAAATAGTTCAACCATTGATAAGGTGCGGGCTACTGTTGCGATTGATGCTAAAACTGCAAGTGGACGTGGACAAAAAATCGGTGGCGTAACAGCGGAGATGATAATGCTAACTCAGCAACCGATTATGACAAATGTCTATGTTACAGGTAAAATAGAAGCTAGCGCCCCAGCTGATACAGGTGGTGTGGTTGGCTTAGCTAGAATGTCTTTCTTGAATAATATAGCAACAGGTGCATCTGTCACAAATGGCGGGATCATCGCTTCGGGTCAAACTCAATCTGCTACAGTATGGTCCACCATAAGCAATCTCTATAGTGTTGAAGGTCATGCAGCAGGGCAACCAAATCCTACCATTCAGTCTACAAGCCTTTCTCAAGAAGCCGTGCTAGAGAAAATCAAGGCATGGGGAATTCCAACAACGCCAACCACGACAGGACAGGAAAATAGCGACGGTCAGTCGAATTTAGTGCAGACCATCGATTATAACCAGGTTCAAAATGCTCGGGCTGAACGAAGAACTGCCTATGAAAACACTGCTAAGTTGTTGCCATTCTATGATCGGAATACGATTGTTAAATATGGGAACTTGATTGATGAAACAAGCAACCTCTACAGCAAACCTATCCGATCTGTCCTTACCTTGACTGAGGATGGCATAGTAACAAATCTCTATGATCAACATGCTTCCTTGAATAAACTGCTGATCCATTTTGAGGACGGAACTTCAGAAATACTACCCCTAGTGTTTAAGGGAGAGTATGGCAACACCAAGGTTGTGGAATATCGTTTAGGCAATCACCTCCTCTATACACCAGAACAATTACTATCTCTGGAAACAAGTCTAATCGACGACCTAATTCAAGAATTTTCTCAAGTTGAACTCTATAGCGAAAAGATGGCCGAGGTCCTACATATCAAAACTGCAGACAAGCACGCCAAACTAAAAGACTTGTATTTAGATGAATCCTTTGCAGAAGTCAAAGCTAATCTCGGGGGTCATATCAAAGGTTTGTTGGCAAATAGACAGGTGGTTGATACCACAAGCAAGGCTGTCAGGGATGTCATTAAAAAAGAATTCTTGGCAGACAAAGAAAAAATCATGTTTGCACTTGCCTACCTCAATAGGCTATACGGTATTACATACGGAGATACCAACATCAAGAATATTGTGCTCCATCATGCAGATTTTTATAGTCGTCAGCTTGATACTCTTGACTGGTTGAAGTCCTTTACAGATAAGATAATCAAGGATACGGATGAGTATTATGTTTCACAAAATGGCTATGAAAATATGTATTTTGACAGATTAACACTTGCCAATAATGCAGCTATTCATAAGGAACGCTTTGGGCATTTATCTGGTCAACTCGGAACAGTTCGTGATTTCTTGGAATACAATAAGAAATTATTCTTGGGAGAAGTTGATTCAAGGAAGTGGTTCAAAGAAGCGACCAATGCCTTTGTTTATGAAATTCCATCAAATGTAAACTCGAGCATTGACACCAGTCTATATAGCCATTTGGGACGTATTCCACGCTATGAAAAATACTATTTGCCACTGCTGAATATCAAGGAAAAAGATGATATTTTTGTCCTGAGTTCTATGGCTACAGTAGCCTTTGGTGGTTATGGAAGATATGTGGATACAGCCTTGAAAAAGACCAATCCTGACCAGTATTACCAACATGTCCAGTCGGTACAGACAGGTCTGATACCAAAACATGCCAAACGCTTGGGTGACTTCTTGGATATGTGGTATCAGATGGCAGATTCTCATCTGAGAGACAAGTTTATCCAACGCTCAACTGAAATTTGGGATGGTTACTGGATCAAGGATTCAAATGCATTTGAAGAACCGAATGATAAACGTCGTTGGGCAGGTAAGTATGACCAGGAATACCGCTATGTACAGGAGTTAGCAGGTGCCTTGAATGAATGGCATAGAAAATCGACTGATAGCGCCTTTTCAGACACAGAAACCTTTGTTAAATTCTCCAATCGAGATATGCTATCTGATTTAGGAGATTCGACCATGAGCCATGAATTGATCCATAACTATGATGAAACCATCATATTGGACGGTCATAAGCGTCGTCCTGGTCAAGATGCAGAATCCTATGCTATGGGCTTGTTGCAGTCATCAGCTGGTGGGAGTATTTATTACTATGGATTTAACTTCATGAATGAACATAGTCCAAATACCCCACACAATGTTTCAAGTAGTCGTTTCAAAACAAAAGAGGATTTGCAAACCTATCTAAAAGGTGTCTTTGATGTTACCTACCTCTTGGATGCAGTCGAAATCCAAGCCATTGCTGCCAAGGGGAAAGAGGCTTATCCTCACTTCTTTAACAAGATAGAGTTGGTCCCAGCCAATGAAGCAACTGTCGGTCAGTCCCTTGGCTATCAAAATGCACATGACCGTATCAGGAAATTGAGTAATGAGGAACTGGCTAACTTGAACATTGCGACTATCAATGATGCCATTGACCATTCCCTAGTTGCCAAAACATCACTGTTACCAGAGCAAGACTATTTGCGTGAAAATTTGAAGAACTACTATTTCGTACCTCTCTATTATCCGATCTATGCAGGATTACAAAATGATCAAGGTACTGTTGGTGGTTTACAATTCCGTAAGACGGCCTTGGAGCTTCTAGCAGCAAAAGGTTGGGAAGAAGGCTTTATTCCTTATGCAACAGACAAGCTAAAAGCGGAAGCAGAGGCGGCAGGTCAGCCACTATCTGATCAGTTTATTTTTGAAAAACTATTTGCTAATCACTATACTGACTATGCAAGTTTCAAAAAAGCTATGTACAAGGAGCGCTGGGATAAGAAGGATAGACTGAAAGCCATCACGATTAGCTTCAATGGTCAGACTAAAACAATAGATAATATTGAAACGCTGAGCAGGCTGATGGCGGAGGCAGTTGATAAAGATTATCAGGCAGCTCAGAATGGTCAAATAGGATTTAATCGCCAAGGTTTGAAAGATGCTATTTTGAAAGCCTATGTCGGTTTGACAGATAGCTTCACATCTTCGATATTTACTGACTGATCTAGATCTAGTTATGTTTTTTAGTCTACTTGGCTCTTTTAGGAAGAAGTTGAAAGATAGTATTTTCAGCTTCTTCCTTTTATTTTTCCAATTATCTACTAAATTATGGTATAATGAGCATAGTATTGTTTTTAGGAGAATTTAGAAATGGAAATCGTTCGCGAAAAAGAATTTGTCAATCAGTATCACTTTGATGCACGTAATCATGCCTGGGAAAAGGAAAACGGGGTGCCAGAAACCAAATTAAATGTTGATTTCCAACTACTTGAACGCAATGAGGAAGAAAATAAAACGTCAATGATTACTATTTTACGTTTTATCATTGTTTTGAATCATTTTGTAATCTCAGGTGCTATGAGCCAAGCTGTTCATCTACAGGGACGTTATGTTAATGAACCGACTGAATTTACTGATGAAGAAAAACGAACCTTAGTTGAGCCGCTATTGGATATGCTAAAACGCATGACCTATGATGTCACAGAAATCGCTTTTGATGCACCAGGGGTAAATTTGGAGTTTTAATATGAAATTAGCAGTTATTACTGACTCATCAGCTGTTTTGAATGTTCAAAGTATTGAGCGGGATGACCTGTTTGTCCTAAGCATTCCAGTCAGCATTGATGGGGAAAATTATATCGAAGGGCAAAATTTGACGGTTGAGGAATTTTATCAAAAAATGGCCTCTTCAAAAGAATTGCCAAAAACCAGCCAGCCAAGTTTGATGGAATTGGAAGAAATTCTTAGTAGCTTGAAAGAAAAAGGATATACCCACGCGCTAGGTTTGTTTTTATCATCAGGTATTTCAGGTTTTTATCAAAATATTCAATATTTGGCTGATGAATTTGACGGTCTGACAGTTGCCTTTCCAGATACAAAAATCACTTCAGCACCTTTGGGCATGATGGTGGAGAATGTCCTTAAATGGGCTGATGCAGGACTAGGTTTTGAAGAAATTACAGACAAGTTAAACCTAGAAATTGGCAAGACAACTGCCTTTATCATGGTTGATGACCTCAATCACTTGGTAAAAGGTGGTCGCTTGTCCAATGGTGCAGCCTTGCTTGGCAATCTTTTGAGCATCAAACCGATTCTGTATTTTACAGGTGAGGGTAAGATTGAAGTTTATGAAAAAGTTCGGACGGAGAAGAAAGCCATTAAGCGTTTAATCGAAATTCTCCAAGAACAAACCAATGAAGGACAATTTCAGATTGCTATTATTCACGCCAATGCACCTGAAAAGGCTGAAAACTTTAAACAGCAATTGGAAGAAGCAGGTGTCGGTAGCGATTTGCCAATCGTGTCATTTGGTTCAGTCATCGGTACACACTTGGGAGAAGGGGCAGTAGCCTTCGGTATTTCTCCCATTATTGAATAGGAGTTTTCATGACAATTAAGGTAATTATCGCAGGATTTAAAGGAAAAATGGGCTCAACGGCTGTTGAGATGGTCAAAGGTGACGCAGAACTTAGTCTCGCGGCCTTGGTGGATCCATTTGCGACAGAAACAGAAGTGGACGGAGTTCCTGTTTTCAAGACCAAAGAAGAAGTTGCCAGCCTAGAAGCTGATGTCTGGGTGGATTTTACAACGCCAAAATTTGCCTATGAAAACACCCGCTTTGCCTTGGAAAATGGGTTCGCACCTGTGGTTGGTACAACGGGCTTCACCCCAGAAGAAATCGAAGAATTGACTGCCTTGTCTGCCGAGAAAGGCTTGGGAGGCTTGATTGCTCCTAACTTTGCTATTGGCGCCATCTTGCTCATGCAATTTGCAGCTCAGGCAGCCAAGTATTTCCCAAATCTTGAAATCATCGAATTGCACCATGACAAGAAGAAGGATGCACCGAGCGGAACAGCTGTCAAAACGGCTGAACTCATTTCCCAAGTCCGTCAGTCACAGGCTCAAGGTGCAGCAGATGAAGAAGAATTGATTGCTGGAGCTCGTGGGGCAGAATTTGACGGCTTCCGTATCCACTCAGTACGCTTGCCAGGTCTTGTTGCGCATCAGGAAGTGATCTTTGGTGCACAGGGAGAAGGATTGACTATTCGTCATGATTCTTACGATCGCATTTCCTTTATGGGCGGTGTCAACCTCGGCATTAAAGAGGTAGTCAAACGCTCACAACTCGTTTATGGTTTGGAACACTTATTATGAAATTACACAATCTGCCTTCTGAGTTTCAGGAGGCTTTGCCGATTTTAGAGAAAATTAAAGCAGCTGGCTTCGAGGCTTATTTTGTTGGCGGCTCCGTACGGGATGCTATTTTGGGCAGACCTATTCATGATGTCGATATTGCGACATCCAGCTACCCTCAGGAAACGAAACAAATCTTTTCACGGACTATTGATGTCGGAATTGAACACGGTACGGTGCTAGTATTAGAGGGGAAAAAGGAGTATGAAATCACGACCTTTCGGACAGAGGAGGAGTATGTGGACTTCCGCAGACCGAGCCAGGTTTCTTTTGTGCGTTCCTTAGAAGAAGATCTCAAACGCCGCGACTTCACGGTCAATGCCTTTGCCCTGGATGAAGAAGCACGAATTGTTGACCTCTTCGATGGGATGACCGACTTAGAAAACCGCACCCTACGGGCTGTAGGCATCCCGGCTGAGCGTTTCAACGAAGATGCCCTCCGTATCATGCGTGGATTTCGCTTTGCAGCGACCTTGGACTTTGAGATTGAGCCGACGACCTTTGATGCCATGGTCCAAACCGCACCGCTATTAGAAAAAATCTCCGTGGAGCGCAGTTTTATCGAGTTTGATAAACTTTTGATGTCGGATTTTTGGCGAAAAGGCTTGCGCGCTATGATTGATTCCAAAGCTTACAATTTCTTGCCTGATTTAGCTGGAAAAAGTGATGAATTAGAGACCATGCTAACAAGTCTGACAGAGGAATTTCGCTTTTCAACTTCTGAACAAGCTTGGGCCATGCTCTTTGTCTGCCTAGGTATTGATAACATCAAATCCTTCCTGAAAAAATGGAAAACCAGCAATGATTTCCAACGCACTGTGGTTAAACTGGTAGAAATTTACCAATTTCGCCAAGCAGGACCTGTTACCAAGCAAATCTGTTTCAAGTATGGCAAAGAATTTTTGTACTTAGTAGAAGAACTCCGTCAAGCACAAGGTTTGACTACGGATTTTGCAGCAATTGATAAGATTGACCAAGCCTTGACTATCCATGACAAGCATGAAATTGTTGTCAATGGAGGACATCTGATGCAGGCATTTGACCTCAAACCAGGTCCAGTATTAGGAGAGCTACTCAAAGAGGTGGAATTCCAGATTGTGGAAGGACAGCTGGAAAACGAAGAGCAAGCGATTATGACATTTGTGAAAGGAATTTTAGAGAATGAGTGATTTTATCGTTGAACACCTGACTAAATCTGTCGGAGATAAAACGGTCTTTGCTGATCTGTCTTTCATCATCCATCAAGGCGACCGAATCGGGATTATCGGAGTCAATGGTACAGGAAAGACGACTTTGTTGGATGTTCTGTCAGGTCGCATCGGTTTTGACGGAGACGTGTCGCCTTTTCGCACTAAAAATGCCTATAAAATCGCCTATCTGACCCAGGAACCTGATTTTGATGAAAGTAAGACGGTGTTAGACACCGTTCTTTCTTCTGACCTCCGTGAAACCCAGCTGATTCGTGAATACGAATTGCTCTTATCTCATTATGATGAAGCCAGTCAAGCAAGACTGGAGAAAGTCATGGCAGAGATGGATTCTCTCAATGCTTGGGAGATTGAAAGCCAGGTTAAAACAGTTCTTTCAAAACTAGGCTTGACAGACCTCAACAAAACCGTTGCTGAGTTGTCAGGTGGTCTACGTAGGCGAGTGCAATTGGCCCAAGTTCTCCTTGGCAATGCTGACTTGCTCTTGCTGGATGAACCGACTAACCATCTAGATATTGATACTATTGAGTGGTTGACGACTTTCTTGAAAAATACTAAAAAGTCAGTTCTCTTTATTACCCACGATCGTTATTTCTTGGACAATGTGGCGACTCGGATTTTTGAATTGGACCGCGCCAGCTTGACGGAGTATCAGGGCAATTACCAGGACTATGTTCGTTTAAAGGCAGAACAGGACGAGCGAGATGCCGCCCTTCGCCATAAGAAAGAGCAGCTCTACAAACAAGAGCTGGCTTGGATGCGCAGACAACCTCAAGCTCGTGCTACCAAGCAACAGGCTCGTATCAATCGTTTCCATGACCTCAAAGGCGATTTAGCCAATAAGATAGACGATAGCGAACTGGAAATTAATTTTGAAACCTCTCGTATCGGTAAAAAAGTTATTAACTTTGAAAATGTCAGCTTTTCCTATCCTGACAAGCCCATTTTAAAAGACTTTAACCTGCTCATTCAAAACAAGGACCGTATCGGTATTGTTGGTGATAATGGTAAAGGAAAATCTACCTTACTCAATCTAATCGCAGGTGATTTGCAGGCAGACAGCGGTAAGATAGATATTGGTGAAACCATCCGCATCGGTTATTTTTCTCAGACCATCAAGGGCTTGGACGAAAGCAAGCGGGTTATCAATTTCTTGCAGGAAGTGGCAGAAGAGGCTAAGACGACATCTGGTATGGTTTCTATCGCAGAACTCTTGGAGCAATTCCTCTTCCCACGTAACACCCATGGTACCCTGATTGAAAAATTGTCTGGTGGGGAGAAGAAGCGACTTTACTTGCTGAAGATTCTCTTGCAACGGCCTAATGTTCTCTTACTAGATGAGCCGACTAACGACTTGGACATAGCGACTTTGACAGTGTTGGAGCATTTTTTGCAGGGCTTTGCTGGTCCAGTCATTACCGTTAGTCACGACCGTTATTTCCTAGATAAGGTAGCCAATAAAATCTTGGCTTTTGAGGAGGACGGTATCCAGACTTTCTTTGGCAACTACACAGACTATCTGGATGAGAAGGCCTTTCTGGCTTCCAGCTCTGCCATTTCCTTGGAAAAACCAAAGGAGAAAACCGAGAAGGTCAAAGAGAACAAGAAGCGGATGTCCTACTTTGAGAAGCAGGAATGGGCATCCATCGAAGAAGATATTGCTGGCTTGGAGGAGCGGATTGCGGAAATCGAAGAGGAAATGCTAACCTGTGGGAGTGATTTTACAAAATTGTCCGACCTGCAGAAGGAATTGGATGAGAAAAACGATCTGCTCTTGGAAAAGTATGAGCGGTATGGGTATCTGAGCGAGTTGGAGGGATAGATGAAAGTTCTTGTCATGTCATATATGGTCATCTATCTCTTGGTGACCTTGGGAGCGGCTTTGTTTAGCTATTTTAAGACCAAAAAGATGAATGCTTTACGCTTGATATTTACGGTTTTATCCATGCTCTTGCTGGCTGTCACGCTTTATTTTTACAGTCAGTCTTATCATGCTGTTCAGATGGTTGGATTTGCTCTAGGCTTTACCTTTATCTCCACCCTCTTTCTCTACAATGGGACCAAGGAAGGTAGTAATTTTACAACAGTTATGCTCTTTTCCATTGGAAGGTTTATCTTACATATTCAATTTTTAATTTTGCTCTATCTTTTTAGATAGGGCATTTTTTATACTCACAAATTTATGAAAAGGCTTTACGCAAACCTTTGCATTGTGATATAATAAAGAAAATACATTTGAGGTGATGATTATGTCTAAAAAAATTATCGGTATTGACTTGGGTGGTACATCTGTTAAGTTGGCAATTCTGACGACTGAGGGAGAAATTCAAGAAAAATGGTCCATCAAGACAAATATTTTAGATGATGGAAGTCACATTGTTCCAGATATTATTGACAGTATTCAACATCGCTTTGAAACTCATGGTTTGACAAAGGATGATTTCTTGGGTGTTGGTATGGGTTCGCCTGGTGTGGTTGATAGCGAAGCTGGTACTGTTATCGGTGCCTATAACCTCAATTGGAAAACCTTGCAATTGGTTAAAGAGCAGTTTGAATCTGCCCTCGGTCTGCCATTTTTCATCGACAATGATGCCAACGTTGCAGCCCTTGGTGAGCAATGGGTTGGTGCAGGAAACAACAATCCAAACGTTGTCTTTATGACGCTTGGTACAGGTGTCGGTGGCGGTGTCATCGCTGCTGGAAACTTGATTCGTGGTGTCAAAGGTGCTGGTGGTGAATTGGGTCATATCACAGTTGACTTTGATGCACCATTCGCATGTACCTGTGGTAAGAAAGGTTGTCTAGAAACAGTTGCTTCTGCGACAGGTATTGTCAACCTCAGCCGTCGTTATGCGGACCAATACGCTGGCGATGCAAAACTGAAACAAATGATTGATGATGGGCAAGATGTAACGGCTAAAGATGTCTTTGATTTGGCAAAAGAAGGCGATGATTTAGCTTTGATTGTCTACCGTCACTTCTCAGAATACCTAGGTGTTGCTTGTGCAAACATTGCTGCAGTCCTCAATCCTGCCTACATCGTTCTGGGTGGCGGTGTATCAGCAGCAGGAGAGTTCTTATTGGATGGCGTTCGCAAGGTCTTTGCTGAAAATAGCTTCCCACAAATCAAGGAAAGTACACAAATTGTTTTGGCAACACGCGGTAATGATGCAGGTGTCTTAGGTGCTGCATCACTCGTTTTGAAATAATATCTAAAGCAGAGGGAACTCTGCTTTTTTTAATCCGCTGTCACAATTTCTTTATATACATATATTGAAAAAGGTGGTGAAAAAGCGTACAATGAAAGTGTAAAGAGAAAGGAGTGTTGGTCCATGAAACAAGTAAATATGTCAAAAGTAACGAATTATCTGACTATACTTGGTCTGTTGATTTTGCTATCTGCTTTTTTCCTTGATAACTGGATTCGTGACTGGTTTTTCCCGTCTAGCTGGGGAAACGTAGCAACCATGTTGATTCTCCCTCTACTGGGGGCTCTAATTCTTATACTATCTATCTACTATAAAAAATTGTGGACTGGTTTGATTAGTATCTTCTTAATGATCTCATTTCCTCTGATATTCGGTATTGGCTACTTTATATTTGGTCCCTAGAAGGAGCGATTATGAACCTGACTTTACTAAAAAGATTAAATCTAGTTTTGTATGGTATCGCAATTTTTCTCATCGTCTTGCTATTTTTACCAATAGGCCAATGGTTTGATATTGTAAATGTGAATTTTAAACTAACATTTTTCATCATTCCCTTTTTCGGTCTCGCTAGCTTACCAACGGCTATTTATACGAAGAATGTTCGTCAGATATTGTTGAGTGTTCTCTTGGTAGCCTTGTATTTTATCATGTTCAGTCTAGTAACTGCCCTTTCTGGTCTATTTCAGCTCAACCTCTACCCCTTGCTCTATAAATGAGAACTCCAGTTGAAAACTGGAGTTTTTTGCTAGAATTTGCTATACTGAAATCATGACAAAAGCAGATATTATTTTTAAAGAAAACATTCGTAAGATTATGGAAGAGGGCGTTTTTTCAGAAAATGCTCGCCCACGTTACAAGGATGGAAATGTAGCTAATTCCAAGTACGTTACAGGTGCCTTTGCAGAGTATGACTTGGCCAAGGGCGAGTTTCCTATTACAACACTTAGACCTATTCCAATTAAGTCGGCCATCAAGGAAATTCTCTGGATTTACCAAGACCAGACCAATGATTTGTCGGTTTTACAGGAAAAATACGGTGTCCAGTATTGGAATGATTGGGAAGTTGAGGGAACTGACACAATCGGTGAACGTTACGGTGCTATTGTGAAAAAACATGACATCATTTCAAAAATCCTCAAGCAATTGGAGGAAAATCCATGGAATCGCCGCAATGTGATTTCTTTGTGGGATTATGAAGCGTTTGACCAATCTGCAGGTCTCTTGCCATGTGCCTTTCAGACTATGTTTGACGTTCGACGAGTGGATGGGGAGATTTACCTGGATGCAACTCTAACTCAGCGGTCAAATGATATGCTAGTAGCCCATCATATCAACGCTATGCAGTATGTAGCCCTTCAGATGATGATTGCTAAACATTTTGGCTGGAAGGTTGGGAAGTTTTTCTATTTCATCAACAATCTTCACATCTATGACAATCAGTTTGAACAAGCTGAAGAATTGCTCCGTCGTACACCATCTGAAGTAGAGCCTCGTTTGGTCTTGAACGTCCCAGACGGAACAAACTTTTTTGATATTAAAACAGAAGATTTTGAGTTGGTGGACTATGAGCCGGTTAAGCCGCAGTTAAAATTCGATCTAGCAATTTAACTGGATTAGCAGTGAAGAACTTCGTTCTTTTACCTCGCTTCTTTATTTTTAGGCTCGGGCTGAAACAGTTCCCCGACCTGTTTCACTTCCAACCTTCAACAGTCTATACTTAGACTTTCGAAGCCAGTTAAACCGCAACTCAAATTTGACTTGGCGATTTAAGATGAGGGGGCTTTCCAGCACCAGTGAGATTCACATTCTACGAATCTCGGAATCTTCCCTATCTCTGAGGAGTCGATGATAGTTTCAATATTATAAAAATTTGCACTAGACCTACTTGGTAAGTGCATTTTTCATGTTTTTTTGATAGAATGATAGGACGGAAAGTGAGAGAAAATGACTAAAAAGATTGTTGCTATTTGGGCTCAAGATGAAAATGGATTGATTGGGAAAGGTGATAAACTGCCTTGGTCATTGCCTGCTGATTTTGCTCATTTCAAGGAAACGACAACAGGTCACACGATGGTGATGGGACGTATAACCTTTGACGGCATGGGTAAACGTGCTCTTCCCAATCGTCACACCATCGTTTTGACAACGGATAAAACCTATCAACTAGAGAGTGAACGTGTTACCATTTTACACAGTGTGGAGGATGTCCTAGATTGGTATCACAAACAGGAACAGACACTATTTGTGCTTGGTGGGGGACAAATTTTTACTGCCTTTGCACCTTACATTGAAACATTAATAGTGACAGATATTCACGGTCAATTTAATGGCGATGTGTATTTTCCGAAAGCATTTCCTATGGAGAAATTTCAGCTACAAAGCGCCAATTTACGTCCAAAAGACGAGAAAAACCCGTATGATTTTACAATAAAAACCTATGAAAGAAGAGAAAATTAGGCATGGAGAGAGGTTTATTTGGTTTATTTACAGCATTTCTCTGTGGGATTTGTGTTCTTTGTGCGATTCAAGCCTTTCGGAAGAAACGTTTTGGTTTAGCAATTTTATTTTTACTGAATGCTTTTACCAATCTGGTCAATAGTATTCATGCCATTTATGGATTTTTATTTAGATAAGAGATATGAAAGAGGAAACACATGGCTGTTAAGCATACCCATGAGCTAATCTATTGCTCATTTTGTGGAAAAAATCAAGAAGAAGTTAAAAAAATTATTGCAGGAAACAATGTTTTCATTTGTAATGAGTGTGTAGAGTTAGCTCAAGAAATCATTCGTGAAGAATTAGCAGAAGAAGTGTTGACAGACTTGGCTGACACACCTAAGCCACAGGAATTGCTCGATATTTTAAACAATTATGTCATTGGACAAGATCGTGCTAAACGTGCATTGGCTGTCGCTGTCTACAACCATTACAAACGTATCAATTTCCAAGATAGCCGTGATGAGAACGATGTTGATTTGCAAAAATCAAATATCCTGATGATTGGCCCGACTGGTTCAGGAAAAACCTTCCTAGCTCAGACCTTGGCTAAAAGTTTGAATGTCCCGTTTGCTATTGCTGATGCGACTGCTCTTACTGAGGCGGGTTATGTTGGTGAAGACGTAGAAAATATCCTTCTCAAACTTTTGCAGGCTGCAGACTTTAACATCGACCGTGCAGAAAGAGGAATTATCTATGTGGATGAAATTGATAAGATTGCCAAAAAAGGTGAAAACGTGTCCATTACCCGAGATGTGTCGGGTGAAGGTGTCCAACAGGCTCTCTTGAAAATTATCGAGGGAACGGTTGCAAGTGTCCCTCCACAAGGCGGACGCAAACATCCAAACCAAGAGATGATTCATGTTGATACCAAAAATATCTTGTTCATTGTAGGTGGTGCCTTTGATGGTATTGAAGAAATCGTTAAACAACGTCTTGGTGAAAAAATCATCGGTTTCGGTCAAAACAATCGTGCCATTGATGAAAAAGAATCATACATGCAACATATCATTGCAGACGATATTCAAAAATTCGGTATCATTCCAGAGTTGATTGGTCGCTTGCCTGTATTTGCAGCTTTGGACCAATTGACAACAGAGGATTTGGTACGTATTTTGACGGAACCGAAGAATGCTCTTGTAAAACAATACCAGACACTCTTGTCTTATGATGACGTGGAGCTTGACTTTGATGAGGACGCCTTGTTAGCAATTGCAGAAAAAGCAATTGAACGTAAGACTGGCGCTCGTGGACTTCGTTCCATCATTGAAGAAACGATGTTGGATGTTATGTTTGAGGTACCAAGTCAAGATAACGTTAAACGTGTTCGTGTAACAAAAGCAGCAGTAGACGGTAAGGAAAAGCCTTTACTAGAAACTGCTTAAAAATAAAGGGTAGAAACTGATTGATTTCTACCCTTATTTATGAAAGGTATAAAATGCAAATCAACACACATAATGCTGAGATTTTGCTCAGTGCTGTTTCAAAAGCCCAGTATCCTGGCGATGACATTCCAGAAATTGCCCTTGCCGGGCGATCTAACGTTGGAAAGTCCTCATTTATCAATACTCTTCTAGGAAGAAAAAATCTTGCACGTACGTCAGGAAAACCAGGAAAGACTCAACAACTCAATTTTTATAATATAGATGATAAAATTCGATTCGTAGATGTTCCAGGTTATGGCTATGCTAAAGTATCCAAAACTGAGCGTGCTAAGTGGGGCAAAATGATCGAAGAGTATTTGACGACACGAGAAAATCTACGTGTTGTGGTGAGTTTAGTAGACATGCGTCATGAGCCATCAGCAGATGATGTTCAAATGTATGATTTCTTGAAATATTATGAAATTCCTGTTATTATTGTGGCAACGAAGGCTGATAAAATACCACGAGGAAAGTGGAATAAGCACGAATCGATGATTAAAAAGAAATTGGATTTTGATAAAAATGATCAATTCGTTATCTTTTCTTCTGAGACTCGTCATGGATATGATCAGGCATGGGATGCTATCTTAAGTAACATCTAATAAACAGTTCGGGAGAAAAATCATGGAACGTACTTTCTTCATCATCAAACCAGATGCTCTTAAGCGTGGACTTGCAGGACAAATTCTTTCACGTATCGAACGCAGGGGATTTCAAATCCGAGATTTAAAAATGGTTACAGCAACAGAGGAGCTAATCAGTCAACATTATGATCATTTGACAGATAAACCTTTCTTCCCGCAATTAGTACAATATATGACGAGCGGGCCGATGATAGCTGGCATTATAGAAGGGCCAGAAGTTATCAAATCTTGGCGAGATATGATGGGAGCTACCAATCCAGTAAACGCCCTACCTGGGACTATTCGTGGAGATTTTGCGATAGCGCCTGTTGAGGGAATTGTGGCAAATGTCGTTCATGGTTCAGATAGTGCAGAAGCAGCCGAACGCGAGATCGGTCTTTGGCTGGGAAAATAGCAGAGCAGTTCAACCACAGCAATCCTACTCAAAGTTTGTGTCAACATCTCAGCGCAGTGGTTGATTGGCAGATTTGTTCGTGTTTCACACTCCAAATCTGTCCATTACGACTGTTGCGAACAACGTTCGCTTTATCTCCAACCTCAAACTGTCTCCCAGACAGTTTGAGCTGTGCGGGGGTGGGAAGACGAACTCTTCTATGAATGCAGGAGTTCTTTCCCACTCCCGTTTTTCTTATGGCAAGTTCTTGGTATTTCTGATATAATAAAGAGTAATACCCTTGTAGAGGAAGAAACATGAATTTAGAAGATTTGAAAAAACGACAGGAGAAAATTCGTAATTTCTCCATTATTGCCCACATCGACCATGGTAAATCAACCTTGGCTGACCGTATTCTTGAGAAGACAGAAACAGTTTCCAGCCGTGAAATGCAGGCCCAGTTGCTTGATAGTATGGATTTGGAGCGTGAGCGTGGTATCACTATTAAACTGAATGCTATCGAACTCAACTATACAGCTAAAGATGGAGAGACTTATATTTTCCACTTGATTGACACACCAGGACACGTGGACTTTACCTATGAAGTATCACGTTCTCTTGCGGCCTGTGAGGGTGCGATTCTGGTGGTGGATGCTGCTCAAGGGATTGAAGCACAGACCTTGGCTAACGTTTATCTAGCCTTGGACAATGATTTGGAAATCTTGCCAATCATTAACAAGATTGACCTGCCAGCAGCAGACCCAGAGCGTGTTCGTCAAGAAATCGAAGATGTGATTGGTTTGGATGCTTCAGAAGCAGTGCCAACATCAGCTAAGGCAGGTATTGGTATCGAGGAAATCTTGGAGCAGATTGTCGAGAAGGTTCCAGCACCGACTGGTGATGTCGAAGCACCATTGCAAGCATTGATTTTTGACTCTGTCTATGACCCTTATCGTGGGGTTATCCTCCAAGTTCGTATCGTCAATGGTGTCGTGAAGCCAGGTGATACCATCCAGATGATGAGCAACGACAAGACTTTTGATGTAACAGAAGTCGGAATTTTCACACCAAAAGCCATTGGTCGTGATTTCCTAGCAGTTGGAGATGTTGGCTATATCGCTGCTTCTATCAAAACTGTGGCTGATACTCGTGTCGGTGATACAGTAACCTTGGCGGAAAATCCTGCCAGCGAGCCACTAGCAGGCTACAAACAGATGAACCCAATGGTCTTTGCAGGTATCTATCCAATTGATTCCAACAAGTACAATGACCTCCGTGAAGCCTTGGAAAAGCTCCAGCTCAACGATGCCAGCTTGCAGTTCGAACCTGAAACATCGCAGGCCCTCGGCTTTGGTTTCCGTTGTGGTTTCTTGGGCCTCTTGCACATGGATGTTATTCAAGAACGGATTGAGCGGGAGTTTAACATTGACCTCATCATGACAGCACCGTCGGTAGTCTACCATGTCAACATGACAGACGGTGAAATGATTGATGTAGCCAACCCATCTGAGTTCCCAGACCCAACAAAGATTGCAACTATCGAAGAACCTTACGTTAAAGCGCAAATTATGGTACCGCAGGAATACGTCGGTGCAGTCATGGAATTGGCTCAGCGGAAACGTGGTGACTTTGTGACTATGGATTATATTGATGATAACCGTGTCAATGTTATCTACCAAATTCCACTTGCGGAGATTGTCTTTGACTTCTTTGACAAGCTTAAGTCATCCACTCGTGGTTATGCCAGCTTCGACTATGAGATTTCTGAATACCGTTCATCCAAGTTGGTGAAAATGGATATTCTCCTCAATGGGGATAAGGTCGATGCTCTCAGCTTTATCGTCCACAAGGAATTTGCCTATGAACGTGGGAAAATTATCGTGGACAAACTCAAGAAAATCATCCCTCGTCAACAGTTTGAAGTGCCAATCCAAGCTGCTATCGGTCAGAAAATCGTTGCCCGTAGCGACATCAAGGCCCTTCGCAAAAACGTTTTGGCCAAGTGTTATGGTGGTGACGTTTCCCGTAAACGTAAACTCCTAGAAAAACAAAAAGCCGGTAAGAAACGGATGAAAGCCATCGGCTCTGTCGAAGTTCCACAAGAAGCCTTCCTCAGCGTTCTCAGTATGGATGAAGACGATAAGAAATAAACTTGATACAAAGAAACACTCCTGCATTTTGTTGCAAGAGTGTTTTCTCTTATTTACGTTTCATTTCACCTTGTGGGTAGTAAGTCCCTTCAGGCATGTCGTTGATAAAGACATGAATGGCTTCTTTTGGTGCGTTGGTATTGCGAGATACAACCTCTGTTACTTCACGCGCAAGGGCAATCTTTTGTTCCTCCGTCCGTCCTTCAAACAAATCAATACGTACAAATGGCATATCGTTTCTCCTTTATTTTTCGTTTATTGTACCATAGTTTTTATGATTCTCCAAGGATATTTTCATAATGTATTGCAAAATATATTTATATTTTGTTATAATAATATCGCAATCAACAATAAGGAGAATGATTTATGTTTAAGAAAAAAGCAACTCAGATAGTTAGCGAAACGTCAATAAAAAAATCTAGAAAGTTTCTTAATCGGAAAACAGCAGGAATAACTGGTGGTGTCCTACTTACAACATTTATCGGTTCACAACTAATGACTGCTGAGCTTCCGAAAAAAGATGACCTTTATGGACAACAGTATGTAACAGTCGTAAGACATCTTCAGGAAGCAGGTTTTAAAAATATTCAGGGGGTGGAAATTACTGATTTAGAATTTGGAAAAATAGGTGAAAGCGATCTTGTCGAACTCGTCTCTGTAGACGGAGAAGCTTGGAAGGAAGGACGGGCTTTAAAAAATATCCCAATTACAATCTCCTACCATGTTCCCAAAAAAGATGCCGTTGAATTCAACCTACCAGCTTCTAAAAATTTAGCAGATGTCGAGAAAGAGCTGAAAGATTCAGGTTTTAAACAAGTCGAACTAACTCCTGTTCTGCTAGTAGAAGAAGGCAATGCGGATAAAAAAGAGAAGATTGATCGCCTTCAAATCGGAAATCACACCTATCAATCCAATCATTTTTACTCCACTAGTCTCCCTGTTACATTAACCTATTTTGACGTTAGCAAAGATAACATCAAACTACCAGAAAATCTAGCAGAGGCTAAAACAAAACCAGATCTCGAAAAACAGCTAACAACAGCAGGATTTACAGACATCAAGTGGACTGCTGTTGCGGACAAGGATAAAGCAAAGCACGAAAAAATTCAAAAAATTAGTCTAGGTGGCGCAGAGCTTCAATTGCCCACCAAACAGGAGATTATCAGCAAAAAATCAACCCCCATTATAATTACCTACTACGATTTCTCTAGCTTCGCTGAACTGCCATCATCCATTTCAACGAAAACAGCTGCAGATACTAAAAAATTGTTTACTGACGGTGGTTTTTCTCAAGTATCTGAAGTAGCAACAGAAACCAATGAAATTGCTAAAAATGGACAAATCATTGCGGTCGAGATTGATGGAAAATCTTTTAACGAGATGAACGATAAGGTCATCAAAAAAGATAGCAAAGTCATTATCAAATATTGGAATGCTGAAAAAGCTATTGCTGAGAAAGCACGTAAAGAGGAAGAAGAACGTCTCGCCGCCGAAGCGCAAAAAATTGCAGAAGCAGAAGCACAAAGCCAAGTTCAGCAATTTGCTGCTACACCATCTCAAAACACATATTATCCAAATTGTAAGGCAGTTAGACAAGCAGGAGCTGCACCAATCTATCGTGGTGAACCAGGTTACGGTAGTCATTTAGATCGTGATGGAGATGGGATTGGTTGCGAATAGGAAAAATGTTGACAACGTTTACATTATATGCTATGCTACACTTATAAAGGAGGGATTGCTCATGGCCTATAAATACCGTATGATTTTATCGTTCCTAGTCTCTGGATTATCTTTATATCTAGTGGCAACTGTTTTTGCCAAGAGTATATGGGAAGGACCTTTATTGATTACCTTTTCCTTCCTCAGTTTAATCTATGGTTGTGTTATGCTCTACAAGTGGAAACCAAAAGCTGCTAAAATTATTTTTGAGTGTGTCGGAAATTTCTTATCATTCCCCTGGTCCTAATAACAAACAAGCTCAAATCGGGCTTGAATCATTCCCGTAGTTGGTTATGCCCTACCCATCATAGCTTTTCAAACTTTCAAAAAGAAAAATCGCCACGGTAAGTAGCGATTTTTCCCTTTTGTGAGCCCCAATGAAACGTCAAAGCGTTATAATAGTTTTAAAGCAAAATCTCTATTAACGAGGTCTCACTATGAAAATTATAACACAGCTTAACCTTTTTGAGGAACAGGAACTGGGTGATTTGGAAAAAATTTTGATGGTACTAGATGGTCTTCCAGAAACAGATCTCTTTGACAAGTTAGAATCCAAACGAAAACATGGCCGTAAAGATTACAGCATCCAGTCCTACTTCATTGCCTATATTGCTAAAATAGTTCTTCAACTGGAAACGGATCAACAGTTGCTTCGTCAGTTAAACATGAACAGTCAACTACGTCAAATCTGTGGTTTTGAAACCCACGGGGTTAACTTAAAAAACGGGACGATAAAGCTGGTCCATGCCCCCTCAAAATCTGCTTACTCCCGTTTCATCCAAGACTTGGAAGAGGTTTGTCCTGATATTGAAGAATGGGTTTCATCTGGCATATCTGAACTATATGACCTTCTTCCAAATTTCGGTGTTAACTTGGCCTTAGATGGCAAATTCATTTATAGCTATGCCAGTCCTTATGGTAAACAGAAGAAAAAGAAGGATAAGCGTGCTGATTTAGATGCCGATATTGGAATCAAACAACGTCCTCTTAAAAACGGGACAGTGACTAAAGAAAAACATTACGGCTATCGTTGTCATCTCATGGTTGATACGACTTATGAATTACCTGTGGCTTGGAGAGTGACACCAGCCTCAGAAGGGGAACCTACCGTTGCGAAAAGGTTGATTCGAAATATGCGTCAAACGACCATGGAGAGAGCGGAATATCTGATGGCGGACCGTGGTTATAGTGGAATTCCTCTTCAGAATCTCATAGAGGAAGCCACGATGATTCCTATCATTGATCATCCTCGTAAGTGGAAAGAAGATGAAACCAGGCAATACCTTGATACGGATGTGATTTACAATCAATCTGGAGAAGTCTTCTGGGTGGATGACAAGGGTAAAGCGATCCAGCTTATCTATAAGGGATACGATAAGTCTTGTGACAGTTTGCGGTATGGCTTTCATCCTCATTATCAGGACAACCGTATCTTCCGTTTAAAACGATGTGTTGAACCGATTATCTTTAACCAAGTAGCGCGAGATAGTAAGAAATTCAAGAGACTATACAAGAAGCGAACCGCTGTGGAGCGGGTGAATGGACGCTTAGACAGAGACTTTAGGTTTGAGACCCATACTATTCGAGGGTTAAAGAAGATGAGTTTAGCTGTTGCCATGAGCTTTTTAGTCATGATCGGCTTTGCTTTAAGGAAAGCCAAGTCTGGGACAAGGATTCAGCTTGCGAGCTGGGTAGTTTAATTGGTTCAAAAAAATCACCACACAAACAAGGGGTTATTGCGCCCTTTTTTTGCATTTTATTGGAAAAAAGGGCACCAGCGAATAGTGTAGACCAATTGTGAGATAAGGAAAGTCGTCACTATCCTCTTTTGGACGGTAACAAATTGGATAAAATACGAACTACGGGAATGATTCGGCTTGAATCATTCCCGTAGTTGGTTATGCCCTACCCATCATAGCTTTTCAAACTTTCAAAAAGAAAAATCGCCACGGTAAGTAGCGATTTTTCCCCTTT
>NZ_JAOTGJ010000004.1:78652-114087 GCF_044427225.1 Streptococcus sp. 2022WUSS037
TAGAATCTTCTTTTGGACGGTAACAAATTGGATAAAATACGAACTACGGGAATGATTCTTTATAACAAGAAATATGTTAATTTTTAGAATTTGTGGTATAATGGAAATGTTATAAATTTTATTATAGGAGAACATCATGGAAGACCCTGGTAGTCAGACCATCTATTTACAACTGTTAATTTTATTCTTATTGACTCTGTTCAATGCCTTCTTTTCAGCCTCTGAAATGGCGCTTGTTTCTCTAAATCGTTCAAGAGTAGAACAAAAGGCCGCAGACGGTGAGAAGAAATATATTCGCTTGCTTCAAGTTTTAGAGAATCCTAACAATTTTCTATCAACCATTCAGGTCGGTATTACCTTCATCTCCATCCTTTCAGGTGCCAGCTTGGCTAATGATTTGGGAGCTGTATTTGCCAAATGGATGGGGAGTTCAACAACAGCACAAACCGCAGGATACTGGCTTGCACTGGCTATGTTGACTTTCGTTTCAATCGTTCTTGGTGAATTGTACCCTAAGCGGATTGCCATGAATATGAAGGAAAATCTGGCAGTAGTCACTGCACCTGTGATTATTTTCCTTGGGAAAATTGTTAGTCCGTTTGTGTGGTTATTATCTGCTGCAACGAATCTTATCAGCCGTATTACTCCTATGAATTTTGATGATGCGGATGAGCAGATGACACGGGATGAAATTGAATATATTTTGACAAAGAGTGAGAAAACCTTAGATGCCGAAGAAATCGAAATGCTTCAAGGTGTGTTCTCTTTAGATGAGTTGATGGCACGTGAAGTAATGGTTCCCCGTACGGATGCTTTCATGGTGGATATTGAGGATGATACAGCAACCATCATGGCAGCCATCCTCAAGCAGAATTTTTCACGTATCCCTGTTTATGATGGCGATAAGGACAATATCATTGGTCTGATTCATACCAAGAAAATCTTGTCAGAAGCTTTCAGTAATGGCTTTGACAATCTCAACATCCGCCGCATTATGCAGGAGCCTCTCTTCGTTCCAGAAACGATTTTCGTGGATGATTTGTTGACATCATTGCGAAACACTCAAAATCAAATGGCTATCCTGCTAGATGAGTATGGTGGAGTTGCTGGTCTGGTTACCTTGGAAGATTTGTTGGAAGAAATTGTCGGTGAAATCGACGACGAAACGGACAAGACAGAAGTTTTTGTTCGAGAAATTGCTGACAACACCTATATCGTCCAAGGAAATATGACCTTGAATGACTTCAATGAGCATTTTGAGATGGAGTTGGAAAGTGATAACGTTGATACGATTGCTGGTTATTATCTGACAGGAGTCGGTACCATTCCGAGCCAAGACGAGAAAGTTTCCTTTGAAGTGGATAGTAAAGATCACCACCTAGTTCTTATTAACGATAAGGTAAAAAATGGTCGCGTAACAAAATTAAAACTCTTGATTACACCACTGGAGAAAGAAGAAACCGATAAGGACTAGGGCAACCTAGTCTTTTAGCTTTCTTCTTACGGAAGATGATAGTTATGAAAGAAAGTAAATGATAGAAGCGTTTTCATTTTTGTGATATACTAGTCTTATAAAATGATGAGGATGAGATGATGACAGAAATTGATTATCGTAAAGTGACAGGTTTGGTTCATTCAACAGAGAGTTTTGGTTCGGTTGATGGTCCAGGGGTACGTTTTGTGGTCTTTATGCAGGGCTGTCACATGCGTTGCCAGTATTGCCATAACCCAGATACTTGGGATCTGGTCAATCCAGCAGCGACTGAGAGAACAGCAGAAGATGTCTTGAATGAAGCCCTGCGTTTTCGTATGTTTTGGGGAAAAGAAGGGGGTATTACCGTTTCAGGTGGTGAAGCAACCATCCAGATTGATTTTTTAATTGCTCTGTTTACCCTTGCAAAAGAAAAAGGGATTCACACTACTTTGGATACCTGTGCGTTGACATTCCGTAAGACAGAGCGCTACTTGGAAAAATATAGTCGGCTTATGGAAGTAACAGACTTGGTGCTCCTTGATATTAAGGAAATCAATCCTGAGCAACACCGCATTGTGACAGGTCATAGTAACAAGACTATTTTAGAATGTGCTCAATATTTATCAGACATTGGTAAGCCTGTTTGGATTCGTCATGTCCTGGTACCGAATTTGACTGACCGAGATGAGGACTTGATTGAACTTGGTAAGTTTGTTAAAACATTAAAAAATGTCGAACGTTTTGAGGTGTTACCTTATCATAATCTTGGTGAATTTAAGTGGCGTGAGTTGGGTAGACCCTATCCACTAGAGGGGACTAAGCCCCCAACGAAGGCTCGAGTGGAAAATGCAAAGGCCTTGATGGAGACAGAAACCTATCAGGAGTACTTGAATAGAATTAAGGGATAATAGTGAAGAGGTCGGAGATTGATGCGAAAAAGATTTAATGTGTTAGGGACAAGTATCACTTGTCTCTTGTTTATTGGGCTTATGCTAGGCTTGTTCTTTTTGGGAGATCGAACACAAAAGGAGCAAACCAAAGTTGCAACGACATCATCTAGCCAAGAAATATCTGCTAGGGACAAAGTGATTGCAAATTATCTAGATCAGATGACCTTAGAAGAAAAGGTCGGACAGATGATTTTTGCTCGGATGCCATCTGCAGGACAAGCTGAGGCATTGGAAACCTATCATTTTGGGGGCTATATCTTATTTGCAAGTGATTTTGAAGGTAAGACACTGGAGCAAGTTAAAGAAGAGATTGCTTTTTATCAATCACTTTCAAAAGTGCCGCTATTAATGGCTTCAGATGAGGAAGGTGGGACGGTAACGAGGATTAGTCAACTTCTGGAAACACCTTTTGCATCGCCTTTGGAATTGTACCAAGCTGGTGGCATTGATGCGATTTTGTCGGATGCCAAGCAGAAGACCAGTCTTTTAAAAGGAGAGGGAATCTACGCAGGTTTCTTCCCAGTTGCGGATTTATCCACTGATCCATCCTCTTTTATCTACGATAGGACCATTGGACAGGATGCGAAAACCACCGCAGACTATATTGGTCAATTGGTTTCATTGTTGAAAGAGGAACGATTTGCTTCGACCTTGAAGCACTTCCCGGGTTATGGGGATAATGCTGATTCGCATACGGATTTGGTCTATGACAACCGAAGTTTAGAAGATTTGCGTGCCAATGATTTTCTCCCCTTTAAAGCTGGGATTGAAGCAGGTGCAGACTCTATCATGGTTAGCCACAATATCGTACCTGCCATTGATAATGTCCCATCATCCATTTCACCTGAAATCAATAAAATTCTTCGGAATGAGCTTGGTTTTGAGGGTGTCATTATGACGGATGATTTTGATATGCAAGGCTTGGTCCAATTTGTAGATCAAGATACAGGTGCCTTGCAGACCATTCAAGCTGGGACAGATATGATATTGTCTTCAAGTTATGCCAGTCAAATTCCTTATATTATCGAACAAGTAAAAGCTGGAACTATTACAGAAGAGCGAATTGACCAATCCGTCAAACGGATTTTGGGAATGAAATACGATCTTGGCTTAATCAAATAAACAAAGAAAAGGAAGTGCTAGATACTTCCTTTTTTGTATTATTCTAAAACAAGCTTAGTTTTTATGCCATCCACATCAACAAAAGCTGCGCTATTGTCTAGTCTTTGCAGGTTTAGGTTTGCAACAATGGCACGATTCAAGGTTGCTTCAAATACTTCTGGATTGGAATAGATGACTGTATAGTAGGCAAGGCCTGGAATGCCTTCTTGTCTGATTTTCAGATTTTTTCCTCCCCATTCATTGACGGCAAGGTGGTGATGGTAGTCGCCAGAAGCTAACCAGGATGCAGATGGAACGGTGAAATTATCTCTGACAGCTAGAACTTCTTGGTAAAATTTGCTAGAAGCAGCGCTTTCTCGGACAGATAGATGGACATGGCCCATACGACTACCAGCAGGCATCTGATAGGCTGCGTCAGCTTTTTTCCCTAAAGCATAAATCGCTTCAGCATCCATTGGCTCAGATTTTCCAACAATTTGACCGTCAGCTCGAACATCCCATGCATCTTGTGGCAGGTCACGGTAAATCTCGATGCCATTGCCTTCGGTGTCGGCTAGGTAAATGGCTTCGCTGTAACCGTGGTCGCTGGCGCCTTGGAGGGGAATCTTATTGTCGATAAAGTGGCGGAAAATGGTCCCGAGGTCCTCACGGCTAGGTAGGACAATGGCCAAATGGTAGAGTCCGTAGCTGTGGTGGACTTCGCCGTTCTGCTCTGTTTGAATCAGGCGGACAAGGGTGTTTTTTCCAACACCAAGGTCAATCTGGTGAGGGCTTTGGGAGAGGACTTGGAGACCTAAGACTTGTTGGTAGAAGAGGCTTTGAAGCTCCAAATCGCGGACATTAAGGGCGACATGGCCCAGTTCAAATTGGGAATTGTACATAGGAATACCTGACTTTCTAATTTGGCTTGAATAAATTCATAAGGTAAATAAATGATTGTATAACCATTATAACACATACAAATTATTTTGTAAGTACGTAATTTTTGGATAGTCACTATCTTAAGATGAAGTTTTGTATCATATCAAGGGAGAATTCGATTGATTTTCAAAAAAACTAGAACCGAAGTTCTAGTTAGTGTTGGTTATTCAATCTTAATTTTGTAAAGAAAGTTTGTGTTAAGCTTCCAACAATGCTTTTGCTTGTGCTTGCAAACCAGCAATAGCTTCCTCAGACAATACCAATTCTCCAGTTCCCCAGGCTTCTGGGTTGACAGTTGTACCTGTAAACTCACCTACAACTTGCATACGAACAAATGGTAGTAGTGCATGATAACTAGCGAACATTTGGTCATGTCCAGCGCTGGCAACAGATGATACGGTAACGATTTTGTCTTGAAGGGCAGATGGACCACGAGTATCTGACAAGTCAAGGGCACGGCTGAGCCAGTCAATCAAGTTTTTCACAGTACCTGGGATAGCAAAGTTATAAACTGGTGAGAAAATCCAGATAGCATCTGCTGCCATGATGGCATCGCGTGCAGCTTGGACTGTTGGCAAGACAGGTGTCTCAAGGTCTTGGTTCATCAATGGGACATCTTTGTAATCAAGGTAGCTTACAGTAGCTTGACCTTCTAAAATGCTTTCTGCTTGTTTAGCCATTTGGTGGTTAAATGAACCTTCACGCAATGAACCGACGATAAATAGAATGTTTTTCATTTGTTTTTCTTCCTTCTTTGT
This sequence comes from Streptococcus sp. 2022WUSS037, assembly GCF_044427225.1. NCBI lineage: Bacteria > Bacillati > Bacillota > Bacilli > Lactobacillales > Streptococcaceae > Streptococcus > Streptococcus sp. 2022WUSS037. Next base: position 83,878 of record NZ_JAOTGJ010000004.1, read on the forward strand.
AAAGATTTTTTTGAAAGTTGAGATAAGAGACATATGTCCTCCTCTTAAGAAAATTCTTTCCTACTTTCGTAGTTTATGGTATTATTGTAGCAGGTATAAAAATTAAATACAAGTACGTTTTTTTTGTAAAGTCACTATCTATTTGTGAAGTAATGCGTCGTATCAAGAAAAAAGAAAGGGTAAATATGCCAACATTTACATCTCATACTGTTCCAGAGTGCCCTTATGTGGCTACTCAAAGTGTATTATCAGGGAAATGGAGTATGTTATTGCTCCATCATATCGAAGAAGGACCGATTCGGTTTAATGAATTGCATCGTCGATTAACAGGGATTTCCCAAGCAACCTTGACCAAGCAACTCCGACAATTAGAAGAATATGGATTGATTACGCGTAAAGTCTATGCACAAGTTCCGCCAAAGGTCGAGTATGAACTGAGCGAGATTGGACAGGAATTTAAGTTGGTCTTGGAGCAAATTGAAACCTTTGGGGAAAAATACATCAACTTTGTCAAATCAAAAAAATCTGAATGAGTTGTTCATTCAGATTTTTGCGTTTTATAGTTCATCATCCTTAACTGCATCTAACCAATCGGCAGCAGCCTTAGCGGTACTTTCGAGGGCCCCTTCTTTGAATGGTGACTGGAGGTTTGCGGCTTCAACCACTTGCAAGAAGGACTTGGTGCCGCCCAAATCACAGATGCGGATGTAGTCTTCCCAAGCATTTTCATCGTGATCTACCTGCGTACGTTTCCAGAATTGGAGGGCACAAACTTGGGCCAAGGTATAGTCGATGTAGTAGAATGGACTAGCAAAGATATGACCTTGACGATACCAGAAGATACCGCGGTTAAGAGCTTCTGACTCAGAATAATCACGGTCTGGCAGGTAGAGGTCTTGTAGTTTTTTCCAAGTTGCCTTACGTTCTGCTGGTGTCATTTCTGGATGTTCATAGACTTCGTGCTGGAAGTGGTCCACCAAGACACCGTAAGGCAAGAAGAGTAGGGCACTTGCCAAGTGAGTGAATTTATACTTATCGACTTGTTCCTTGAAGAAACGGTCCATCCACGGCCAAGTCATAAATTCCATAGACATGGAGTGGATTTCACAGGTTTCATAGGTTGGCCAGACAACTTCTGGACTTTGGATCCAACGGGAACGATAGACTTGGAAGGCGTGACCTGCTTCGTGGGTCAAGACATCAATATCACCGCTGGTTCCGTTGAAGTTAGAGAAGATAAATGGGCTCTTGAAGTCAGGGATATAGGTACAGTAGCCACCGCTGTTTTTTCCTGGTTTTGCGACCAAGTCCAAGAGTTCATGCTCAATCATGAAATCAAAGAACTCGCCCGTTTCAGCGGATAATTCACGGTACATGTCTTGAGCCTGGCTGACGATAAAGTCAGGGTCACCTTGAGGAACAGCGTTTCCGTCCAAGAATTCAAGGTTGAGGTCGTAGTGTTTGAGGCTTGGCACTTGCAAGCGTTTGGCTTGGCGTTGACGCAGATCTTGCACAATCGGTACGATGTGTTTGAGGATTTCTTCACGGTACACCTTGACCATGTCACGATTGTAGTCGAAACGGTTCATCTTGAGGTAGCCGTATTCCACATAGTCCTTGAAGCCGAGTTTGTGGGCAATTTCCGTGCGGACCTTGACCAATTCATCGTAAACACGGTCAAAATCAGCTTCCTTGCTTTCAAAGAAGGCAGTTGTGGCAGCAGATGCAGCCTTGCGGACTTCGCGGTCAGTTGATTGTCCGAATGGGCCCATTTGTGCCAAGTTGTAAGTCTGACCTTGGAACTCAATCTCTGCACCAGCAATCAGTTTGCTGTACTCATCGGTCAATTCATTTTCCTTTTGGAACAAGGGAATCACATCAGATGAGAAGGTCTTGAGCTTGTTTTCTGCCTGCATGAAGAAGGTTTGAGGCAAGATATCTGACAGCTCTTCCTTGTAAGGCGTCTGGACAATCACACGGTAGTAGTTGGTGGTCAATTCTTCAAAAAGTGGCGAATATTCATTCCAAAACTTGGTTTCTTCATTGTAGAACTCATCGTTCATGTCGATAGTATGGCGGATCATCCAGAGGTTGTACTGGGTATCGACCAAGTTGAGTAATTTTGTAACGGCTGCCACTAGTGTACGAGTTGTTTCCAAGTCACTTGCCTGAGCCAACTGGTCTGTCAGGTCAGAAAATTGAGCCTTGATAGCTTCATAATCTGGACGAACATAGGTATAGTCTGAAAATTTCATATGGTTCTCCTTTTGTATTGCTACCTTCTATCTTACTCTTTTTGAAAACGTTTGGCAAATCCCGACCCGTCCATGTTCACAAGTCTTTCTATTTATGGTAAAATGTAGGAGATTATTAGAAAAATGAGGTTGTAGACATGTCTAAATTTTTAGTTTTTGGTCACCAAAATCCTGATACAGATGCCATTGCATCATCGTACGGCTGGGCTCACTTGGAGCGTGAAGTGTTTGGTCGTGATGCGGAAGCAGTTGCACTTGGAACGCCAAATGAAGAAACAGCGTTTGCGCTTGACTATTTTGGTGTTACTGCACCGCGCGTGGTTGAGTCTGCAAAAGCAGAAGGCGTTAGCCAAGTCATCTTGACAGACCACAATGAATTCCAACAATCAATCGCAGACATCAAAGATGTGGAAGTGGCAGCTGTTATTGACCACCACCGTGTCGCAAACTTCGAAACGGCAAATCCATTGTACATGCGTTTGGAGCCAGTAGGTTCAGCATCTTCAATCGTTTACCGTGCCTTCAAAGAAAATGGTGTGACACCTCCAAAAGAAGTGGCAGGTCTCCTCTTGTCAGGTTTGATTTCAGATACTCTTTTGCTCAAATCGCCAACTACTCATGCAACAGATCCACAAGTAGCAGCTGAATTGGCTGAAATTGCTGGTGTGAACTTGGAAGAATACGGCTTGGCACTCTTGAAAGCAGGAACCAACCTTGCCAGCAAGTCAGCAGAAGAATTGATTGACATCGACGCAAAAACCTTTGGTTTGAACGGAAATGATGTGCGTGTAGCCCAAGTCAACACAGTGGACATTGCAGAGGTCTTGGAACGCCAAGTAGAAATCGAAGCAGCAATGACAGCAGCATCAGCAGCAAATGGCTACTCTGACTTTGTCTTGATGATTACAGACATCGTTAACTCAAACTCAGAAATCCTTGCCCTTGGTAGCAACATGGACAAGGTAGAAGCGGCCTTCAACTTCAAGTTGGAAAACAACCACGCTTTCCTTGCAGGTGCCGTTTCACGTAAGAAACAAGTGGTGCCACAGTTGACAGAAGCGTTTAATGCGTAAATACCTAGCACCTTCGGGTGCTTTTTTACTAAAGGAGAAACAATGTCCTACACAGTTAATTTCAAAGAAGTCGAAACGACGGGTTTGGAAACCAGCCCAGTCGCAGAAGTCTTGGCCGGTATGCGTGCCAATGAAGCCCGCTATTTCTGGAACAAATATAAGCAGGAGTTCGTGGTCTTTACGCCGGAAGAAAAGCCTGAAATCCTGCCCTTCATTGAGAAGGTCTTGGCAGACTCCTTTTGCTTTGATAGTCACTCCCCTGACTATCAAACTCCCCTACACTCCGCTCAATGTCGCTCAGCTTGAGGTAGACGGTATTCTCTGGTCATTTGTTTTTTATGACAATGGCCTGGCTGTCAATGTCCTCTATACGCTAGAAGAAGGAGGCAAACGAGCTGTCGGTTTCAAATTGTCAGACGGCATTGAGATTCCCAAAGAATTTGAAGGTAAATTCAAGTTTGCCCGCCAACGCTCCAAACTAGCAGGCGAAATTCGTGGCACCTTCTTCGTTGTCAAGGGAGAATATTTGTAAGCAAGAATCTGGGATTTCCCAGATTTTTTAAAAATAGCTTGACTTGGAGTGGACTTCAAGGTGTATAATAAGCGAAATATCGTCATTTAGTTTATCTTTTATTACGTCGTTAACTCACCTTGCCTAACTCCAGTTATGCCTGTGGCTTTTGAAGCGAACGTGGTTCGCACTATCTCCAGCCTTCAAAGGTTCCCCAAACCTTTGAAGCGAGTACTAAAAGTAAACTAAAAGACTATAAAGAAGGGAGCCTGGAATGAATATCAAAGAAGTTAGTGATGTAACAGGTCTATCGGCAGATACCATTCGTTACTATGAGCGGATTGGGCTTATTCCCAAAATTGCAAGAAAATCTTCTGGAGTAAGAGACTTTTCGGGAAATGATGTAGCCATTTTGGAATTTATTCGCTGTTTTAGGAGTGCGGGTATGTCGATTGAGCGCTTGATTGAGTATATGGGCTTGGTGCAGGCTGGAGATAGTACTGTGGAAGCCCGGATTGATTTACTAAAAGAGGAACAGGAAGAATTGCGGTCACGCTTGTCGGAAATTCAGCAAGCTCTAGATCGTTTAGATTATAAAATAGAAAATTACCAGACTATATTAAGAGGTGCAGAGAATCAATTGTTTACAGACGGCAGTAGTTCATTCAAAAAAGGCAGAGGATAACTTCTCTGCCTTTATAATTCATTATTCATTTTTTCTTATAACTTGTTTGGGTTTAAATTTCTTCTTTAGCCCAATTTGAACCAAACGTAGTCCAAGAAAACCCGTCGCACTTGCCAATATGATGGCAATAAAAACAGGAATGCCTACGGATAGATAGACATAACTAGCGATGACTGTTATCAAACTAAAAAATGCGATATTAACAAAAAACAACAATTCCTTTAGACGTTCTTTATTGGTATTTTTTGCCTGATAGGTTTGAAAATTAGCCTTTTTCTCTTTCGGGATATACTCTTCGTACTGGTACTCATGGGACTGATAGTGTCTTAATGCCATATCGTCTCCTTTTCTGCTCCTTAAAGAATACCATAACATTGCTGAATTTTTATGTCATTTATATTACAATAATGTTACAAGAGAAAGATTAGAAAAGTCTGAACATTAAAATACAAGTAGTCACTTATCAGATATTTCTCTTTTTGATATAATTATCTTTATGGAAAAAATTATCATTACAGCAACAGCTGAAAGTATTGAGCAGGTCAAAGAACTGCTTGCAGCAGGAGTTGACCGTATTTATGTTGGGGAAGAGGACCATGCCCTTCGCATCCCAACAAATTTTACCTATGATGAACTCAGGGAAATAGCAGAGCTAGTTCATAGCGCTGGGAAGGAATTGACGGTCGCTGCCAATGCCCTCATGCACCAAGATATGATGGACAATATCAAACCGTTTATGGAGCTAATGAGGGAAATCAAGGTTGATTATCTGGTTGTCGGAGATACTGGAATTTTCTATATCAATAAACGTGATGGCTACAATTTCAAGCTAATCTATGATACATCTGTCTTTGTGACTTCCAGCCGTCAGATTAACTTTTGGAAAGATCATGGAGCAGTAGAGGCTGTTTTGGCAAGAGAGATTCCATCAGAAGAACTCTTTGATATTGCTAAGAACTTGGAAATGCCAGCGGAAATCTTGGTCTACGGCGCCTCTGTTATTCACCATTCTAAACGAACCTTGTTACAGAATTACTACAATTTTACAAAGGCTGATGAAACAGACTTGTCACGTGGACGCGGACTTTTCTTAGCTGAGCCGAGCGACCCAGATAGCCACTATTCTATCTTTGAGGACAAGCACGGTACCCATATCTTTATCAACAATGACATTGATATGATGACCAAGCTGTCAGAATTAGATGAACATGGTTATCATAATTGGAAACTGGATGGTATCTATTGCCCTGGTCAGAACTTTGTTGAAATTGCTAAGCTTTTTGTTCAAGCAAGAGATTTGATTGAAAAAGGCGAATTCACTTATGATCAGGCCTTCCTTTTGGATGAACAGGTTCGCAAGCTCCATCCAGCGGAACGTGGCTTGGATACAGGCTTCTACGAATTTGACCGCAATAAGGTTAAATAAGTTTCAGTTTAATCATATATTTATTATTTTACTTACTCTATCCTGGCAGAGTTAGCTCTGTCACTTACTATGTAAGGTCAGAGCACGAAAACGCCTTTGGGCGATTTTCTAGACTCTGCACTAGGTTTCCACATGAAAAAGTATCGTTTTCACGTGGAAACCGTCGCAAATAGAAAGAAGTTTATTATGTCAAAAACATTAAAGCGTCCCGAGGTCTTGTCACCTGCTGGGACTTTGGAGAAATTGAAGGTAGCCATTGATTATGGTGCTGATGCTGTCTTTGTCGGTGGCCAGGCCTACGGTCTGCGTAGCCGTGCAGGGAACTTTACCATGGACGAGATGCGGGAAGGGATCGAATATGCCCATGCCCGTGGTGCCAAGGTCTATGTAGCTGCCAATATGGTCACCCACGAAGGCAATGAAGAAGGAGCAGGAGCCTGGTTCCGTGAACTACGAGACATGGGCTTGGATGCGGTTATCGTTTCCGACCCAGCCCTTATCGTTATCTGTGCAACCGAAGCACCAGGACTTGAAATTCACCTATCTACACAGGCCTCCTCCACCAACTACGAAACCTTTGAGTTTTGGAAGGAATTGGGCTTGACCCGTGTCGTTTTAGCCCGTGAAGTGACCATGGAAGAAGTGGCTGAAATCCGCAAACGGACAGACGTGGAGATTGAAGCCTTTGTCCACGGTGCCATGTGTATCTCCTACTCAGGTCGATGCGTTCTCTCCAACCACATGAGCAAACGCGATGCCAACCGTGGCGGATGTTCCCAGTCTTGCCGCTGGAAGTACAACCTCTACGACCTCCCATTTGGCGAAGAACGCCGTTCGATTAAGGGGGAAATACCAGAGGAGTTCTCTATGTCTGCGGTGGATATGTGTATGATCGACCATATCCCAGACATGATTGAAAATGGGGTTGATAGTCTGAAAATCGAAGGTCGAATGAAATCTGTCCATTACGTATCAACAGTGACCAACTGCTACAAGGCTGCGGTAGATGCTTATCTTGAAAGCCCAGAAAAGTTTGAAGCGATCAAGCAAGACCTGATTGATGAAATGTGGAAGGTTGCCCAACGGGAATTGGCGACAGGTTTCTACTATAGCCCACCGAGTGAAAATGAGCAACTCTTTGGAGCTCGCCGTAAGATTCCAGAATACAAATTCATCGCCGAAGTAGTGGCTTTTGATAAGGAAACCATGACTGCCACTATCCGCCAACGCAATGTCATCAACGAAGGTGACCAAGTGGAGTTCTACGGACCAGGTTTCCGTCATTTTGAAACCACCATTCAAGAACTTCGTGATTCCACAGGTGAGAAGATTGACCGTGCTAACAAGCCAATGGAACTTTTAACTATTAAGCTGGACCGTGAAATCTATCCTGGCGACATGATTCGTGCCTGCAAATCTGGCCTCATCAACCTCTACCAAGAAGATGGTCAATCATTAACTATTCGAGCATAAAGAACAATAGTCTAGTCAAAAATACTCAATAACGAAAAAACACAGATAGATTGGGCTGAATCTGATGAAATCCAGCTGAACTATCTGTGTTTTTCTATTTGTTTTTATTATCAAGGGCTATATTTTATTAGATACATGACAAAAAGGCTGGATTTTAGCCTTTTGTTTGTTTTTGAGATGTTTTTACACTTTCAGGCACCAAGGTAATTTTCTTTATATCTTGAATGTTGATAATACTGGTCACCCGACGTTTGAAATTTTTCATGATGATCCGTTGGCGCTCCTTATCGTATTTAACAATATCACCTGTAAAGCTTCGGTCAGCATAGATAACATGGATGGCTGCCTTTTTATAGAGAGCGAGTTCTAAATTGTTTTTTATCTCCTCCTTGCTATCTGGCTCGATAGTCTTAGAAGCTTTGCTATTGCCCAAAAAGATATTGACTTGCTCTAAAATAACTTCCAAAAATCTCTTCATGGCATTATCCTTTCAAACTTGGTATAATTATAGTAACGAATTTTCGCAAAAATGACAAGTTTTTTCGAATAAATAAGTGAAGGAGGTAACAAATGGCAGAATTTACATTTGAAATTGAAGAAAAACTCTTGGTCTTATCTGAAAATGAAAAGGGATGGACCAAGGAGCTGAATCGTGTATCGTTTAATGGTGCACCGGCCAAGTATGACATCCGAACTTGGAGTCCCGACCATACCAAGATGGGCAAGGGAATCACGCTCAGCAATGAAGAATTCCAAGTGCTCTTGGATGCATTTGCTAATAAATAAAAGAAGCCTAAGCGAAAAAGGCTTCTTTTTTCGTGATGGGTTGGAGGAGGCGGTGGCAGAAAGTAATCAAGGTAATTTTTGCCAAATCTGGAAGGATAAAGGGTAGAATCGTCCATGCCACTGTATCTGACCAGCTAGCTCCTGAAACAAGTTTAAAGACCGATGAACCGATAAGAAAGCAAACTGCAGTTCCAAGTAGGCAAGCGAGAAAAACGGTTACCGGAGAGGAATCGGATTTTGTAAGGCTTGAAGTAAATACAGCATAAATCAGGAATCCCCATAAAAAGCCTGCGGTTGGTCCGACAAGGGCAGCAAATCCACCTGAAAATCCAGCAAAGACAGGAAGTCCGATAGCTCCCAAGGTCAAGTAAAGGGCTACACTTGCAATAGCCTCTTTAGGCTTGTACAAACAAGCTACTAAGCCGATAGCCAAGGTCTGAAGAGTAAAGGGAACAGGGCCGATAGAGAGGCTGATTTGCGATAGGGCAGCAATGATAGCTGTTCCGATAGCGATGTAAACAAGAGATTTAGTAGAATAGTTTGTCATTTTGTTATCCTTTTTGTTTTTCTAGGTTAACAAAATTATAGACATTCTAGCCATGAAAGTCAATGCTTCCACCATCGGCTGTCACAGTGTTATAGTTTTTACCTATGAGCGAGGATAGGAAATTTATATTAGCATAGCACAAGTTTTCGTGCTAGAATGATAACAAAAAGAAAGCGAGAATGCCTATGTCAGAATTACTTGAAATTTACCGTACACTTAAATCCAAAACTTGGGTGGACTTATCCCATCAAATCAATGAAGATAGCCCTCACTTCCCAGCCCTTCCAGCCTTGGAGAAAAAGGCTTTATTTACCCACAAAGATGGATTTTTTGTAGAGCAATTTACAGTTGTGGGGCAATATGGTACCCATATCGACCCACCTATTCACTTTGTTGAAGGAGCTCGCTATCTGGATGAGATTGACTTGAAAGATTTGCTTCTACCGCTTTATGTGATTGATAAGTCCGAAGCGGTTGCTGCCAATAATGATTATGAGATTAGCAAGCAAGATATTTTGGATTTTGAAGCTGAGCATGGTCCAATTGCACCAGAATCCTTTGTTGCTTTTCGTTCGGATTGGTCAAAACGTTGGCCAAGTCAAGATGCTATCCGAAACTTGGATGATCAAGGTGTGCAGCATACACCAGGTTGGAGCCATGAAGCTTTAGAATATTTAATTGAAGAACGTCAAGTTAAGGCAGTTGGTCATGAAACCTTGGATACGGATTCAGGTGTTTCTGCAGCCAAGAATGGTGGTAGTCTACCAGAAGAATATTATCTCTTGTCTAAGGACATCTACCAGTTGGAAGTCTTGAATAATCTTGATCAGGTGCCAGCAAGAGGAGCTTTGATTTCCATCGCCTTCCCACACTGGGAGAAGGCTTCAGGTTCGCCAGTGCGTGCCATTGCTATTTTGCCATAAGGAAAAAAGACCAGACAGTGCGATTTTTTGCACATAACTGGTCTTTTCTTGCTCTTAACGCATGGTAACGAATTCTTCCGAGCCAGTTGGATGGATGGCTACAACGGCATCAAATTCTTCTTTGGTTGCTCCCATCTTGATGGCAACAGAGAAGCCTTGGATCATTTCATCAATACCGTAGCCGATTCCGTGTAATCCGACAACCTGTTCATTTTCTCCAACGGTTACCAATTTAAACTTAGCCATTTGGCGATTGCTTGCTAGGGCAGTGTACATGGAAGTGAAGGCTGATGTATAGACTTTGACCTTATCCTGACCAAATTTGGCGATGGCTTCTTCTTCGGTTAGACCGACTGTTCCGATAGCTGGATGAGAAAAGACAACAGTTGGGATAGTTGAATAATCCATTTTGGCAGTCGGTTTGTTGTTGAAGAGGCGTTCTGCCAACAAGCGACCTGCTTTGATAGCTACTGGGGTTAATTCTTTTTCACCTGTCACATCACCAAGGGCGTAAATGCCTGGGACACCAGTTTCTTGGTATTCATCAACGATGATATGACCAGATGGTGCGAGTTGCACACCAGCAGCTTCTAGGTTGAGCTTATCCACATTTGGCTTGCGTCCGATAGCCCAGAGAACCTGTTGAGCAGTATGGCTACTTCCATCTTCAAAGTTGATTTGAATTAAGCCATCCTCCGTTTTTTCTAGGCTGACAGGTGTTTTCCCAGTATGGAGAGGGAGGTTGGTACGCTCCATTTCTTCCATCAATGCTTGGATGATGTAGCTATCAAAATTACGAAGGGGGCGATTGCCACGTACAAAGAGGTCAGTTTTGACCCCAAGTCCGTGGAGGAGTCCAGCCATTTCCACAGCGATATAACCAGCACCAATCACAGCCACAGAAGAAGGTAATTCTTCCCATGCAAAGACATCGTCAGATACAATTCCTAGCTCACTACCAGGAATAGCAGGGACTGCCGGTTTGGCGCCAGTTGCAATGACAATGTGTTTTGCACGAATCAGCTCACCATTGACTTCAACCGTTTGATTGTCCACAAAACGTGCGAAACCCTGGATAACTTCTACTCCGTTATTGTTAAAAGTATTACCGTAGGATGCGCGTGAACGCTCAATATAGGCTTCGCGATTTTTACGCAAGGTGGCAAAATCAAAGGTCACTTCTTGGCTAGTAAATCCATATTCAGGTCCATAGTGGTGAATGGCTTCAGCCACTTGAGAACCGTACCACATAATTTTTTTGGGTACACAACCAAGGTTAACACAGGTCCCTCCTAGATAGCTTCCTTCGATCACAGCAGCCTTAGCCCCATAGATAGCAGCACGGTTCATAGTAGCAATACCCCCGCTACCTCCACCAATGGCAATAATATCAAATTCTTTCATGAGTTTTTCCCTTCTAAATAATAAACTGTCTTCATTCTACCCTTTTTTTATTTTTCAATCAAAAATCCGCTACGCTCTCTTACAAAATTGTAAGTTGGAAAAATGACGAACTTTTTATAAAATGTTTAAGAAAACACTTGCAAATATCTGTGTATTCGTGTATTATATAGACAATACAAAATAAATATGTTTTGAATAGAGAAGGAGTATCCATATGTTAAAGACAAAGAAAGCTAAAATTGCTTTGTTTAGTGGTCTTGGTGTTGCGGCTGTCGCCTTAATCGGTGGTGCCTTGGTATTTGGAGGTGTATTAGGCGGTTCCTCACCAATTTCTACAGAGCAAGTTGCGACTAGTTTGACCTATACAGTAGCTAAAGAGGGTTCGATTGCTTCATCGACCTTATTGACAGGAACGATTTCTGCAGCAGATGAGCAGTATGTTTACTATGATCCTTCTAAGGGAGATTTGAGTGAGGTTCTAGTTGCTCCAGGCACTCAGGTCGAAGTAGGCACCCCTTTGATTCGCTATGATGCTACAGAGTTGCAGTCTGCTTTGGATACTGCTGTTCGTGGGCGTGATAAGATTGGACGTCAGATTTATGATTTGAGAAACAATGGTCAGACTGTTCAAACAACGGGTGATGCTGCAACAGATGAAGCGGCAACAGCTGCAGCTCAACGTTCAGTAGATATGCAGTTGGCAGACTTGAATGATTCGTACGCAGATGCACAAGCTGCTGTGGATAAAGCGTATACAGCCTTGCAAGAAGCTACAGTTACAAGTACAGTAGCTGGTACGGTTGTTGAAGTAAATAAATCAGTTTCGAAGAGTTCAACTTCTAGTCAGACCGTTGTTCATATCGTCAACCAAGGTAGCCTACAAGTGACAGGAAATTTGACGGAATATGATTTGGCAAATATTGCAGTTGATCAAGAAGTAAAATTGACCAGCAAGGTATATCCTGATAAGTCTTGGACTGGAAAGATTACCTATATTTCAAATTATCCAGCAACAGATCAAACCGCAAGTGCAGTAGCAGGTGCAGGTGGTGGTTCAGGTGCCAAATATCCTTTCAAGGCTGCCTTGACCAGTGAATTGGGTGAATTGAAGCAAGGTTTTACTGTGAATATTGAAGTGGTCAATACTACCAACCATATTTTAATTCCTGTAACAGCAGTTGTACCAGAAGGCGATAAAAACTTTGTGTGGACCATTGTTGAAGGAAAAGCTAAAAAAGTGGAAGTAACGTTGGGAAATGCTGATGCTCTCAACCAAGAGGTGACAGGAGGTATTGCAGCAGGAGATCAGGTCATCACCATTCCAACTCCAGACCTTGAAGAAGGAAAAGAGGTTGAAGCCTATGAAGAACCAGCTAATTAGATTAACCAATATAAACAAATCCTATAAAAATGGTGACCAAGAACTTCGTGTCCTTAAGGATATAGATCTAGAGGTGGAAGAAGGGGAGTTTCTAGCCATTATGGGACCTTCAGGTTCGGGGAAATCAACCCTGATGAATATTATCGGTCTTCTCGATCGTTCAACAACTGGAAATTATTGGTTGGAAGGGGAAGAAGTCAGTCAACTGTCTGAGAAGAAATTAGCTTCCGTTCGTAATGACCAAATTGGTTTCGTCTTCCAACAATTCTTCCTGCTATCAAAACTCAATGCCCTTCAAAATGTTGAATTGCCTTTGATTTATGCAGGAGCTCCAGCCAATCAACGGAAAAAATTAGCTAAACGTTATTTGGAAAAAGTGGAGTTGGCTGAGCGGATGACTCACCTGCCATCTGAGCTATCAGGTGGACAGAAACAAAGGGTGGCTATTGCGCGTGCCTTGGTCAATACACCAGCTATTATCTTGGCGGATGAGCCAACAGGTGCCTTGGATACTAAAACAGGTGAGCAAATCATGGAACTCTTGACAGAGTTGAATAATGAAGGAAAGACCATTATCATGGTTACCCATGAGCCTGAAATTGCAGCCTATGCCAAACGTAAAATAGTCTTGCGTGACGGAATTATTACGGAAGATAGTAGAAGGGAGGAGGTATAGATGGAAAACTGGAAGTTTGCCCTAAAATCTATCCTAGCCCACAAGATGCGTTCCCTCTTGACTATGTTAGGTATTATCATTGGTGTCGCCTCGGTTGTCATCATTGTTGCAATGGGGAATGGTATGTCACGTAGCATTGAAAAATCTCTGGCAGGTGACCAAAATAATGTTCAGGTCTATTTTACTTCCTATATTGCTCCAGAAGGTGCAGGCTCAACTGGAATCTTTGGTAGTATTGGTGGCGGAGAAGTGTCAATGGAAGAAGAACCAGATTTGACAGACTCCATGCTACAAGGACTCTTAGAAATTGATGGAATTAGTAACTACTATATCAGTAATTCAAATATGGCAGAGGTTTCATTTGGAAACAAAAAGGCTGAGAATGTTAACATAAATGGGGTTAGTCAGTCATACTTTACTGTCAAGGAATTTGAAATCTTAGCAGGTCGTCAATTTACTGCCAATGATTATAGTCGTTTTTCTCGTATCATCATGTTGGATGTTGCCTTGGCTGAAAAATTATTTGGCTCCATCGAGGCTTCTCTAAACCAGACAGTTAGTGTCAATGACAATTCATACCTTGTTGTTGGTGTTTACAAAGATCCAAAAGCAGGCACAGCCCTCTACGGGATGAATTCTGGAGGGAATGCTGTCATGACCAATACACAGTTGGCTGCTGAAATAGGCATGAAAGAAAATAGTGGTCTGTATGTTCATGTTGATGATGTGAGTCGAGCTGGTGAAGTTGGTCAAGCTGCTGCAGATTATTTAACGAGAGTCACTGGCTTGAAAGAGGCAAGATACAACATCTATGATATGTCTGCTATGTTGGATGAGTTTAAGAGTCAGATGTCAGGCGTTACGATGTTCATTGGTGCGGTTGCGGGTATTTCCTTACTAGTCGGTGGTATCGGTGTTATGAACATTATGCTGGTATCTGTGACCGAGCGGACTCGTGAAATCGGTCTCCGTAAAGCTCTTGGAGCAACTCGAGGAAATATCTTGATGCAGTTCTTGATTGAAGCCATGGTTCTGACTACTTTGGGAGGAGCTATTGGATTAGCTATTGCTCAGGCAATTGTATTTCTTCTCAATGCCAGCAAGGCAATGGGTGAAACAATGACGGCTGAAATTTCAATTCCAGTTGTTCTGGGAAGTCTAGCATTTTCAGCAGCAGTCGGTATTGTCTTCGGCGTTCTTCCTGCTAATAAGGCTTCTAAGTTGGATCCAATTGAAGCTTTGCGCTATGAATAATCTATTGAAACGATTAGGTTTTCCTAGTCGTTTTATTTTTTGAGCAAATTGATTGACTATATCACTAATTAGAGATAAAATAAACGCATCAATTAAGAAATAGTGATTTAAAAGGAGAACACATCATGGTAGAATTAGGTATTTCAACATTTGGCGAAACAACTCCACTAGAAAAAACAGGGGAAACTTACAGCCACGACGAGCGGATTCGCCAGATAGTCAAAGAAATCGAACTAGCTGATGCGGTGGGACTTGATGTATATGGGATTGGGGAGCATCACCGAGAAGATTTTGCGGTTTCTGCACCTGAGATTGTGCTGGCAGCTGGTGCCGTCAATACCAAGCATATCAAGCTAACATCAGCAGTTTCAATCCTTTCCTCAATGGACCCTGTACGACTTTATCAGCAGTACACCACCATTGATGCTTTGTCAAATGGCAGAGCAGAAATCATGGCGGGTCGTGGTTCCTTTACGGAGTCTTTCCCCTTGTTTGGTTATGATCTCCATGACTATGAAGAACTCTTCGATGAAAAGTTGGACATGCTTCTGGAAATCGACAAGGAAACCAATCTCAAGTGGGATGGGCATTTTACTCAGTCAGTCGATAATAAGCCAGTCTATCCACGTCCTGTTCAGGAAGATTTTCCCATTTGGGTGGCAACTGGGGGCAATGTAGAATCCACCATCAAGATTGCTAAGAAGGGCTTGCCTATCGTGTATGCAGTCATTGGTGCAGGTGCCCATCGCTTTAAACCTTTAGTCGATGCTTATCGCAAGGTTGCTCGCAACTCAGGTCATGATCCAGAGAAAACGAAAGTTGCAGCCCATTCTTGGGGTTGGATTGCAGACGACCATGATAAGGCTGTGGAAGAATACTATCATCCAACCAAAGTAATTACGGACAATATTGCCAAAGACCGCCCACATTGGAGCGAGATGACCAAGGCGCAATATCTCTACTCTCTGACAGACGAAGGTGCAACCATCGTCGGAGATCCAAAACGAGTCGCTGAAAAAATTATCAAGACTATTGAAACACTTGACTTGGACCGTTTCTTCCTCCATCTCCCAATCGGCTCTATGCCACATGAAGATGTCCTCCGTGCTATCGAACTCTACGGAACAGAAGTCGCGCCAATTGTCCGAGAATATTTTGCAAAAAAAGAAGAGAATCAGTCCCAAGACTGATGAGATAGTTGATAGGAAGAGCTATACTATAGTCAATCCTAAATATTTTTCATAATCTCCTGAAAATCCTGACCATGTGGTCGGGATTTTTTGCATGCAAAAACACTCTTGGAATTTCCAAGAGTGTTTTAAGTAACGATGTTAAACAGTTTGTAATTTTTATTTCATTATCGGGAGTGACAAGGTCTACCAGACCTTGTCAGCCTGTTACCTATTTCATTGTAGGGAACAACAACACATCCCGAATAGTAGTGGTGTCTGTCAGGAGCATGCAGAGGCGGTCGATACCGATTCCGAGTCCACCTGTTGGTGGCATACCGTATTCAAGGGCTTCGATGTAGTCGTAGTCAACGCCTGTCGCTTCGTCGTCACCGAGTTCTTTAGCCTTGGCTTGGGCTTCGAAGCGTTCCAATTGGTCGATTGGGTCGTTCAATTCTGTAAAGGCGTTTCCGTATTCCTTGGTCATGATGAAGAGCTCGAAGCGGTCTGTGAAGCGTGGGTCTTCATCGTTTTTCTTAGCCAGTGGAGATACGGCTACTGGGTGACCATAGACAAAGGTTGGCTGGATAAGAGTTGCTTCAACGTATTCTTCAAAGAAGCTGTTGATGATTTGACCAACTTCTGTATGGTGTTTTTCCACAGGTACCTTATGCTCAGCTGCAAGGGCTTTGGCTTGCTCGAAGCTCATCTCTTGCCAGAAGTCTACGCCAGTTTGTTCCTTAATAGCATCAACCATATGAATCCGCTTGAATGGCTCGTGGATGTTAATGACCGTATCCTGATAAGTGACAGGTCCGTCGCCGACAACTGCTTTGGCAGTATGCTGGATAATGCCTTCGGTTAAATCCATGATGTCCAAGTAATCCGCGTAGGCTTGGTAAACCTCAATCGAAGTGAACTCAGGGTTGTGGGTCGCATCCATACCTTCGTTACGGAAGATACGACCGATTTCATAAACCCGTTCCATACCACCGACGATCAAGCGTTTGAGGTGGAGTTCTGTCGCGATACGAAGGACCATGTCAATGTTTTGGGCATTGTGGTGGGTGATGAATGGACGAGCCGCAGCACCACCAGCTTCATTGTGAAGGACAGGTGTTTCCACTTCCAAGAAACCAAGTCCGTCAAGATAACGGCGGATTTCTGAGATAATTTTTGAGCGGGTCACAAAGCGGTCAAAGCTCTCGCGGTTAGTAATCAAGTCCAAATAACGTTTGCGGTAGCGGGTCTCGATGTCTGTCAAACCGTGGAATTTTTCTGGCAATGGGCGGAGCGCTTTAGAAAGGTGAGTCAACTTGCGAGCATGGATAGACAACTCACCAACGTTTGTCTTGAAGACATCTCCCTCGACACCGATAAAGTCACCAAGGTCTGCTTTTTTGAAGATTTCATAATTTTCTTCGCCAACATCATCCTTACGAACGTAGATCTGAATCTGGCCTTCGCGGTCTTGAATGTGAGCAAAACCTGCCTTACCCTTACCACGCTTGGTCATAATACGACCTGCAATGATTGCTGTTTGCCCTAATTCTTCCAAGTCTTCTTTTGATTTGTCTTCGTACTGGGCCTTCAATTCAGCTGAATTTGCAGAACGCTCAAAACGTTTTCCAAATGGGTCAATGCCCTGTTCAGCAAGGGCCGTCATTTTTTCACGACGGACAATCTGTTGGTCATTTAATTCTTCAAAATATTCAGTTGACATAAAAATTTCATTCCTCCAAAGTCTGTTCTTTCTATTCTATCATAGAATAGGGAAAAAATCAGCATAAATTGCTAATAGGATAGGAAAAAACAGCAGAAAATTCTACTGTTTTGCTTTATAGCTGGTATCATTCCAAGCTAATTCTGTAAAGTTTTCGAAATCGCTTGTTTCTAAAATAGTAACCGATGCATTATCCAAACCACCTCGGTGACGCAGTTGGGCTGGTGGAAAACCAAGCAGGCGATGGATAGAAGCGGTTAGAAAGGCACCATGGCTGACGATGAGGACTGTTTCCAGGTTTTCTTCTTGAAGAGACTGGATAAAATCGACCATTCTCTGTGTGACCTGATGGACAGATTCGGCATCAAAGACATCGTGTTTAAATCGTGCTAGATTATGTTTGAGTGCCCAGGCTTGTTTAGGGTAGATGGCACGAAAAATTGCCATCTTGCTTCCTTCTAGTCTTCCAAAATTCCATTCACGCAGTTGTGGCGTAGCTAGAACGGTTTGGCAATGGTGATTGACTTTAGCAATTTCTTGGGCAGTTACCTGCGCACGTTGAAGGTCACTTGAGAAGATAGCATCAAAGGGGATTTCAGAAAGGTATTTGCCTAGTTTTTCCAAATCCTGATAGGATTCAGGCAAGAGAGCTGAATCACCAGAAGCTCCTTGAAAGCGTCCCTCCAAATTCCATTCGGTCTTACCGTGACGGACAAAGTAGATTTTCAAGTCTAGTCCCTCCCCTCGATCAAATCAGCAAAGTCAGCTTTTACAAAATCAGCTAAAACCTGACTATCAATTCGTATCGAGCGACCAATTTCACCAGCAGAGACAATCAAGTGACCGAGTTCAAGGGCAGACTGATCAATGTAGATTGGGAAATTATGCTTCTGACGAATACCCACGGGATTGTTGGCACCGTGAACATAGCCAGTTGTCTTTTCCAAGTCCTTTTGTGGAATCATACTCACTTTTTTATTGCCAGAGATTTTGGCTAATTTTTTCTCAGACAGGTGCTCAGTGATTGGGACGATTCCAATGACAGGCCCCGTTTTATCTCCACTTAATGCCAGTGTTTTGTAAATTTTATGTTCTTCAATTCCTGGTGGTAGTTGGCCATCAAGGGCATTTAAAACAAGGCTATCATGATCGATCTTAGCCTTGTCTAAAATTTGGTCCACCAAGGTTTTCTTAATCTTAACCTTTTTAGCCATTATTTATATTTTTCCTCCAGTTTGCTCATCCAAAGGCCTAGCCATGCTCCTAAGACAAAAAGAACAAGAGCAGCAAACCATGTAACAAAGTTTGATCCAGCATATGAAATTGACTCTTTGTTGCTTGCTTGTGGAATCAAAATTAGGAGAGTAGAAGATGAAACGATACCAATAATAAAGTGATAAACACGTGAATGGTATACTTTCAGGGCATGGTCCATTGCTTTTGAAAAGGTAACCATTGCAAGAACGCCACCGATTGCGATTGGTAGGAAGGTACCGAATAAATCAAGTGATTTGAATCCATTGAGCATTGGCGTGTAAATGCCCAAAATCAGCAAGAGATTTGACGGGCTGAGGCCAGGAACAAGTACCCCTAAAGCAATCAAGGCACCTGCCAAGACAAAACTTGCAAAGTTTGCTGGAATTGTTCCGACAAGATCGCTCAAATTGTAGAGCAAGAATCCTGAAATGATGAATGTCCCAATTAACCAAGCCAAATCAATGCTGTCGCGTTTGCTCTTTTGAGTTGATTCTTTAAGCAAACTAGGAATTGTTCCCACGATTGCCCCTGCAAAGGCCCACAAAACTGGGACTTGGAAATGTTGCAATAAATATTCAACAGGGAAAGAGAAGAGTGCGATTCCCAAAATTCCACCGATTCCTACAGGAACAAAATAAAGAAAGTTTTCCTTGAAATCTTTTCGAATATTTGCTAAAAATCCAATTAGTCGCTCATAAATTCCGAGGATAGCAGCGAGTACTCCCCCAGAGACACCAGGTAAGATAAAGCCGAGTGCGATAATCATACCTTTAATAATTCTTGAAATCCAAGAAGCCATAATTTCCTCCAAAATGTATTATAACGCTCCTATTATAGCATAAAGCAAGTAAAAATAATTAAAAAGACTGCCTGTTAGATAAAATCCAGCAGGCAGTTTTGGTTAAAGATTGTAAAAACCTGGTCTTGCTCTATAGAGTAAAATGAGCAGAATAGAGGCAATTGCAGTGGAAGGAAGAATATAGCTGATATTGTAGGTAAAGGAATAGAACCAGACAGGCATACCATCTGGAGCGTAGTCTGCGTAGAAAATAATTCCTGATAAGAAGGTGGCTATCAATCGGATGCTTCCTCCTAGAAAACTAGCCAGAGTAATGATGAGAGTAGCATTTTTTAGATTTTTTTGTTTGGATAGGGTGGGGGCCACTAAACCTGCTAAACCAATTCCGGCGTAAGAAAGTGCGTAGTCAAGAAAAACTTGAAAAACGTTTAGGAAGTAGCCACCGTAGAAAAGTTGAATGGTTCCGACAATACCACCAGTAAGAATACCCACCCCTAGTCCGTGGCGTAGAGAAAGCAGTAGGATTGGAAGCATGACTAAAGACACGGATCCACCTTGGGGCATTGTAAAGAGCGGGATTTTGTCAAAGACGAGGGCAATTGCAGAAAAGATAGCGACTTCGGCTAGGATGGGTAATTTTGATGTGGACATAAAAAGACTCCTCTGTAGATGGTCAACAAAGGAGTCTTTATAGCAGAGTATAGTATCATTCTATAAAGCACACAATTCCTACGCTAGTTTTAACTAGATCAGGTTCGAGGATTTCGCAGTTGCGATCTCAGCCGAAGCACTCCTTTGTGTATATGTAATTAGTGAAATTGTATCATTTTATTCGGGTGTTGTAAATAGTTTCTGATAAACTTCGTTAGGATCTTTGAGTGTAGTAATGAGGTTTAAATCCAAATGGTGTTCAAATCCGTTGACATACCCACGTGATGTGTATTGGTGGAGATCGTAATCCAAATCAGTATTTGGAGCGGCATTGTAGTAGCCAGAATCATCACCATATGTAGGAATCCAGACTGCATCGAATTTATCCACATTGATGCTGTGGTCTTCCATGAAATAGGTTCCAACGTAAATTCCAATGTTTTTAGCACCGAGAGTTTCTAACTCTTTTCGAAAAGCCTCCACTCCAGCATTCATATCATCCATGGTATATTCTTCAACGTCTAACCAATAGAAGGTTGGTTTGTATTTATTTGCGGCCTTATAAAAGCTTTGAGCTTCCTCCTGCATGCTCTTAATACTATTTCCCGTGACATAGGCATAGACAGCAACAGGGATATTTCTTGCTTGGAATTCTTTAATATGGGTATCAAAGGATTTATCTAACCCGTTTTTATCAGTCGCTGTATTTTCGTTTTTAGTGTGTGATCCACTTTGAATACGAACGATTGCGCCAGAAATATTTTTGCTAAGGGTATCGTAGTCAATTTCAGAAGGTCTCTGCCAAGCAGAAACGTCGACGATAGGTTTCATTTCGAGCGCATTTGCAATGTAATAACTTGAGCTAGAATTTGTTGTTTTAGAACTTGTACTGGTGTTTGATTGTGTGACTGCGGGTTCGTTAGCTACCTCCGTCTTATTTACAGTATTTCCAGTCACCCCAGTGATGAAAATAAGAGCAAAGAAGAATAGGAAAAAACCAACAACAATCATCGGATTTAGTTTCTTTCTCATCTCATCAATTCTACCGTAAAATCATGAAAAAATCAAAAAAATACGATTCAAGAAATAGTAAAAGATTATCTGAACTTGACATAATAAAGGGAATAGGGTAGGCTAAATTGGTATGCATGACAAAAGTGAAAAAGTAAGACGTGTTAGTCAGCTAGTTGTTCTGTCCTCTTTGACGATTGTTTTAAGGGTGGTTTTTGGGCCATTTCCCAATATAAAGCCTCTCACGGCTATTTTCCTCATTGTTCTGTCCTATTTCAGTTTGCTGGAGAGCTGGATATTGATGATACTAGTGATGGTAGGGAGTGGCTTGCTATTTGGATTTGGCACAGTTGTTTTGTGGCAAGTTCTTAGTTTGGCTTTTATCCAATTTATATGGTGGTTGGCAATCGGTCCTTTTATCAAAAAAGAGAACATTCCCTTGTGGCTACAGAGTCTTCTGGCGGGGCTTCTTGTCTTTTTGTATGGGCTAACGATAAGTTTTTTATCTGCTACACAGTTTGGGATTTCCCCTATCGTCTTCTGGCTTAATGGTCTAGTCTTTGATAGTTTACACGCTGCTTCAACAGTTTTGTTTTATCCAATTATTGATTATATTTTTAGGAGATTTTATAAATGAAAAAAATTAGTCTTATGTTGACGGTTGTCTTCTCGCTCTTCTTGGCTGCTTGTACAAACACTACTGAGAAACAGAGTAACTCTACTATTGAAGTCACTTTGCAGATTACAACCAAGGACAAAGAGAATCGTCAGGAAGTTACTGCGGAAGAAGGTGATAGTGTCATGGATGTGCTTAAAGAACATCATGACATTGTAGAAGACAATGGTTTGATAACAGAAATTGATGGTGTTAGCCAAGATGCGAGTACCAATACATACTGGATGTATAAAGTTAATGGCCAAATGGCTGATAAAGGGGCGAAAGACCTTACAGTTGCGAATGGGGATGAAATTGAATTTTATCTTGAAACATTTGAATAGATATGAAAGGCTTCGGCCTTTTTCTTGTCGACAAAAGTTAGTTCCGAATGTTTGCAGAGCAACTTAGAAAGTGATAAGTATTTTTATACAAAGTATGCTATAATAAGAGCTATACTCGAAGAAGGTTGGATAAGCAATGAAGATTGACAAACGCCAGTTGTTGAATTACTCTATACTGATTCCCTATCTCATCTTATCGGTGATTGGGTTGGTCATGGTCTATTCGACAACCAGTGCTACGCAAATTATTAATGGTGGAAATCCATTTAGAACAGTGATTAACCAGGCAGGATTCTGGATTGTCAGCTTGGTAGCAATCTATACGATTTATCGTATGAAATTAAGTTTTCTACGCAAGAAAGCTGTTATCTATTCGGTTATTTTGGTAGAAGTATTTCTGTTAGCTATCTCTCGGTTGTTTCCTCCGATTAACGGGGCTCATGGCTGGATTCCTCTGCCGATCGCAGGAACCTTGCAGCCGGCAGAATATTTGAAATTAATTATCATCTGGTATCTGGCACATGAGTTTGCAAAACAACAGGCGGATATTCGGACTTATGACTATGTATCGTTGATTAAAGGAAGTTGGATTCCGAAAGAGTTTACAGATTGGCGGGTGGTCAGTCTGCTCCTCCTTGGTCTAGTTGCGACACTGCCAGACTTGGGGAATGCGACGATTATTGTGCTGATTATGGTCGTGATGATCAGTGTGAGTGGGATTGCCTATCGCTGGTTTTCAACAGCGGTTTTGGGAATTGTGGCCGCCTCAACAGTTATTCTAGGAACGATTCGTATTTTGGGTGTAGAAACGGTGGAAAAAATTCCGCTCTTTGGTTATATTGCTCGTCGTTTTGCGGCCTATTTTGATCCATTTGGTAATGCCACCAACTCAGGTCTTCAATTGACTCATTCTTACTATGCGATGAGTAACGGTGGATGGCTTGGACGTGGCTTGGGAAATTCGATTGAGAAAAAGGGGTATCTACCAGAGGCCCACACCGACTTTGCGTTTTCGATTGTCATTGAAGAACTCGGTTTTGTCGGAGCTAGTTTAATTCTAGCCTTATTGTTCTTTTTGATTATTCGAATTATTATTGTAGGCGTCCGTGCTCGTAGTCCATTTAATGCGATGATGGCACTTGGAATGGCAGGTATGCTTCTGATTCAAACATTTGTCAATATCGGAGGAATTTCAGGAATTATTCCTGCAACGGGGGTAACTTTCCCCTTCTTGTCACAGGGGGGATCGAGTCTTTTGATTATTTCCATCGGGATAGGGTTTGTTCTGAATATTGATGCTAGTGAAAAACGTCGATTAATTGAAGAAGAAATAGAGCGTACGCTAATTTAGAGATAGGAAAGAGGTAGGAGATGGCTATTCAAAAATTAGAAAACTATAACAACAAGGAAGCAATCCGTGAAGAAGTAACGATTCTAACATCTATTTTGGAAGAAGTAGCAGCCCAAATGATGCCTGCAGAGACTTTTGCTAAAATTGTAGAATTATCTCAATTGTCTCGTCAGGATGATTATCAGGCATTGATTGCTATTATCAGTCAGTTGAATAATGATGAACTAGCAGTTATTTCTAGATACTTTGCTGTTTTGCCACTTTTGATTAATATATCAGAAGATGTTGACTTGGCCTATGAAATCAACCATCAAAACAATATTGATCAAGATTATCTTGGCAAGATTTCAACAACAATTGATATGGTTTCCAAACAAGAAAATGCAGCTGAAATCCTTGAAAAGTTGAATGTTGTTCCAGTCTTGACAGCCCATCCTACTCAGGTTCAACGCCAGTCTATGCTTGATTTAACCAAGCATATTCATGAGTTGCTTCGTCGTTATCGCGATGTAAAATTGGGCTTGCTCAATAAAAACAAATGGGAAGATGAGCTCCGTTGTTACATTGAAATTATCATGCAGACGGATATGATTCGTGAGAAGAAGTTGAAGGTAACCAACGAAATCACAAACGTTATGGAGTATTACAATTCTTCCTTTATTAAGGCTGTCACTAAGTTGCAGCGGGAATACAAACGTTTGGCCGCTGAGAAAGGAATCGTCTTAAATAATCCTCGTCCAATTACAATGGGGATGTGGATCGGGGGAGACCGTGATGGAAATCCATTTGTTACTGCAGAGACCTTGAAGCTGTCAGCCTTGACTCAGTGTGAAGTTATTATGAATTATTACGATGAGCAACTCTATAAACTCTATCGGAATTTTTCGCTCTCGACTTCCATTGTAAATGTATCTACAGCGGTTAAGATGCTGGCGGATTTATCTGAAGATAGTTCTGTCTACCGTGAAAATGAGCCTTATCGTCGTGCTTTTCACTATATTCAGATGAAACTTGCAAATACAAGAGATTATCTAGTTCACAATAAGCCGTCAGATGTTCGCTATAGTAATGTAGCCGAGTTTAAAGCTGATTTATTAGCCATCAAACAATCTTTGGTCGAAAATAAATCTATGGCGCTATTGAAAGGTGATTTTACAGAATTGCTTGAAGCGGTTGAAGCGTTTGGTTTCTACCTAGCTAGTATCGATATGCGCCAAGACTCTTCTATTCATGAAGCAAGTGTTGCGGAACTATTGGCTTCTGCCCGTATCGTAGAAGACTACTCCAGTTTATCTGAGGAAGCTAAATGCCATGTTCTTTTGAAACAGTTGGAAACTGATCCACGCATTCTTTCTGCAACGCACGTACCAAAGTCAGAACAATTAGAAAAAGAATTGGCTATCTTTGCTGCTGCGCGTGAATTGAAAGATAAGCTAGGTGAGGAAATCATCAAGCAACATATTATTTCACACTCGGAGAGTGTTTCTGATTTGCTGGAATTAGCTGTCCTATTAAAAGAAGTTGGTCTAGTAGATGTCGATAAGGCCCGTGTTCAGATTGTTCCACTTTTTGAGACAATCGAGGACTTAGATAATGCACCTGATACCATGCGTCAATATCTGCAATTAGATTTAGCGAAACGTTGGATTGCAGGCAATAAATACTACCAAGAAATCATGCTTGGCTACTCAGATTCCAACAAGGATGGTGGCTACCTATCCTCCGGCTGGACACTCTACAAAGCACAGAATGAATTGACGCAAATCGGTCAAGACTACGGAGTAAACATCACCTTCTTCCACGGTCGCGGAGGTACTGTTGGTCGTGGTGGTGGTCCTTCCTACGATGCGATTACATCTCAGCCATTTGGTTCTATCAAGGACCGGCTTCGTTTGACAGAACAAGGCGAAGTGATAGGCAATAAATACGGTAACAAAGACGCAGCCTACTATAATTTAGAAATGCTGGTATCTGCAACGCTTGACCGTATGGTCACACAAATGATTACCGATCCAAATGAAATCGATGGCTATCGCGAAACCATGGATGAGATTGTATCAGATAGCTATCGTATTTATAGAGATCTTGTGTTCAATAATCCACATTTTTATGATTATTTCTTTGCCGCTAGTCCAATTCGTGAAGTATCAAGCCTGAACATTGGCTCACGTCCAGCGGCTCGAAAAACCATCACAGAAATTGGTGGTTTGCGTGCGATTCCATGGGTATTCTCCTGGTCACAAAACCGTGTCATGTTGCCAGGTTGGTATGGAGTTGGTTCAAGTTTCAAACGCTTTATCGATAAGCATCCTGATAATTTGTCTAAGTTACAAAAAATGTACGAATCTTGGCCATTCTTCCGTTCACTTCTATCAAACGTGGATATGGTATTGTCTAAATCCAATATGAATATCGCATTTGAATATGCTAAAATGTGTGAAAGCGAAGAGGTACGAAATATCTTCCATGTCATTTTAGATGAATGGCAGTTGACCAAAGAAATCA
Source organism: Streptococcus sp. 2022WUSS037 (assembly GCF_044427225.1). Lineage (NCBI taxonomy): Bacteria > Bacillati > Bacillota > Bacilli > Lactobacillales > Streptococcaceae > Streptococcus > Streptococcus sp. 2022WUSS037. Next base: position 109,737 of record NZ_JAOTGJ010000004.1, read on the forward strand.
TTTTATCAATCGAGCAAAATGATGAGCTTTTAGCAGAACTACCGTTCCTAAAAGCCAGTCTTGATTATCGCATGCCTTATTTCAATGTGCTCAACTATATTCAGATTGAATTAATTCATCGTCTTCGTCGTGGAGAATTGAGCAAAGAACAAGAGAATCTCATTCATATTACCATCAATGGTGTGGCGACAGGTTTGCGCAACTCAGGTTAATACCACTACAAAACAACTTCTTTGGAGGTTGTTTTTTTTATGTATAATAATATCAGAAAGGTGTAACCAATCGTCAATTCATTCGTTTTATTAGTGAAAGGAGGAGATAAGTATCAAACTGGATCAATATGAAAAAGAAGTCATTGGTATTGCTGATGAGATTTCCTACTATCTGCAAAAATCAGGAGCCAGTCCAGCTGACAGTCAGGATATTGCCCAAGATGTATTGGTCAAATTGCTTGAATCTGATATTGTCCTTCCTTTCGAAAAACTAAGAGCTTGGCTTTACCGTTCTGCAGTTCGGGCTTACATTGACAAATACAGGAGAGACAAGCGCTACCATGAAATTTTACAAAAGGAGTTTTTTAGACCTGAAAATTTTTTGATCTATGACCAAGAGGGGCATGATGAGCTCTATCAAGCAGTTGCAGACCTGCCAGAAAAATACCAGCAAGTGATTGACCTCTATTATTTTCAAGATATGAGTGTCAAAGAAGTTGCCCATATCTTAGGGACTGGTCAAAGTTGGGTGAAAATTATCCTTTACCGCGGACGCAAGCAGTTGAGGAAAATACTAGAAGAGAGAGGATACGACTATGAAGACTTTTGAAGAAGTGACAAAAAAGAGTAAGCGGAAAAATTTATGGAAAACAATAGGGCTATCATCGCTCATCGGTTTTATATTATTATTGATTGGCGTTCAAACCGTAAAAATAATTGTCGGTGCACGAGAAGGTCGTGAGGTGTGGGAACAAACGATGCTAATGGAAATCGCCTATCCAAATATAAATCATGATGGCATTAAAATCCAAAGCACGAGTTATGTATCTGGAAAGCTCTACTTCGATTTGTACAAGGATTTAGACGGTGTTCCAATGGCTTTTGGTCAGCACGAAATTTACTATGACCTGTTTGATAGTCATTATGACTTTGCCCAGCATATACCTGGGAATACTTTCAAATACCTATATGATCATACAACCAATACCAAGGTACCCGTTTTTTACAATAAGAATCAGATTGTGTGGAGTGAGTCAGAGATTGCTGAAGAATTACCATATCTAAGAGAAATGAGCGGTCAACTAGTAGAAGTGGCTATTTCCTTTGATAAGAAGTACAGCTTGGCAAAAATCAAGGAGATGATTCCTAGCAACCTCAAGCAAAATTGGTATTGGATAGGGACAGAAGGAAAGCAGAGTACCCATTACTATCGTCCAGAGCAACTTTTGGGATTAGAGCCAGAGGATATTCAACTGGTCTTTTCGGCCATGCCAGAAGACTATATGACAGGTATGGACTTTATGAAAGAGTTCTTAGAATCGGGAGATCAGAAACGAGCGCAGTATTTGGACATACCAGTGGATGACTTGCAAGCCTTTGTTGATAAGTTTGGTAACACCGACTTTACCAAACAAGAAGAGATTGATCAGTTGGAGTTCGCAGGCATTATCCTGACAGGAAAAGCAGAAGACTTTGCTCAGTTGGAAGGCAAGGACTGGATCTATGCTTCTAGTATCGGAGCCTCCGTCCAAAACCAACCATATTATTGACTGTGGGAGAAGTAGCAAGGATGCCTGATTGATCAGGAGGTGCTTTTGGAAAAAGCAGAGCAGGTCGTTTGTTTCTATCTTCTGTGACATTTCTCCCCTGAAGGCTTCAAAAGAAAAGCAGACTGTTCAGCTTGAAAGAGGGAGGAAAGCCAGCAGGAAACGGCAATAAATTAAAAAACGATAGAAAATGCTTGCATTTCTGCTACAATTTGATAGAATAGTAAGGTAAAGTTAGACTGTATTGCCTACTGTCTATCTATAAAATATATTTTATTGGAGGCTTTTACCAAAATGGCAAAAGAAAAATACGATCGTAGTAAACCACACGTTAACATTGGTACAATTGGACACGTTGACCACGGTAAAACTACTTTGACAGCAGCTATCACAACTGTATTGGCACGTCGCTTGCCTTCATCAGTTAACCAACCTAAAGACTATGCGTCTATCGATGCTGCTCCAGAAGAGCGCGAGCGCGGTATCACTATCAACACTGCACACGTTGAGTACGAAACTGAAAAACGTCACTATGCTCACATCGACGCTCCAGGACACGCGGACTACGTTAAAAACATGATCACTGGTGCTGCTCAGATGGACGGTGCGATCCTTGTAGTAGCTTCAACTGACGGTCCAATGCCACAAACTCGTGAGCACATCCTTCTTTCACGTCAGGTTGGTGTTAAACACCTTATCGTCTTCATGAACAAAGTTGACTTGGTTGACGATGAAGAATTGCTTGAGTTGGTTGAAATGGAAATCCGTGACCTTCTTTCAGAATACGATTTCCCAGGTGATGATCTTCCAGTTATCCAAGGTTCAGCTCTTAAAGCTCTTGAAGGTGACTCTAAGTACGAAGACATCGTTATGGAATTGATGAACACAGTTGATGAGTACATTCCAGAACCAGAACGCGACACTGACAAACCATTGTTGCTTCCAGTCGAGGACGTATTCTCAATCACTGGTCGTGGTACTGTAGCTTCAGGACGTATCGACCGTGGTACTGTTCGTGTCAACGACGAAATCGAAATCGTTGGTCTTCAAGAAGAAAAATCTAAAGCAGTTGTTACTGGTGTTGAAATGTTCCGTAAACAACTTGACGAAGGTCTTGCCGGCGATAACGTTGGTGTGCTTCTTCGTGGTGTACAACGTGATGAAATCGAACGTGGTCAAGTTATCTCTAAACCAGGTTCTATCAACCCACACACTAAATTCAAAGGTGAAGTTTACATCCTTACTAAAGAAGAAGGTGGACGTCACACTCCATTCTTCGACAACTACCGTCCACAGTTCTACTTCCGTACAACTGACGTAACTGGTTCAATCAAATTGCCAGAAGGTACTGAAATGGTAATGCCTGGTGATAACGTTACTATCGACGTTGAATTGATCCACCCAATCGCCGTTGAACAAGGTACTACTTTCTCTATCCGTGAAGGTGGACGTACTGTTGGTTCAGGTATGGTTACAGAAATCGAAGCTTAATTCGATTGAGTTCCCAGAAATAACAATTATAGTCAGACAACTTAATTGTAACTCTCTACTTTCGGGTAGAGAGTTTTTCTGTAAGTATTCATAAAATGCACAGAAATTCTTTAATCTTAGCTAAGTTTATGCTATAATGTACCTTGTACAATAAATATAGAAGAGGTAAGTGAAATGTCACGTAAACCAATCATTGCCGGTAACTGGAAAATGAACAAAAATCCTCAAGAAGCACAAGCTTTCGTTGAGGCAATTGCAGGAAAATTGCCTGCAGGCGACAAAATTGAAGCTGCTATCGCAGCTCCAGCTGTAGATTTGAACGCTCTCTTGTGGTTCGCTAAAGATTCTGAATTGAAAGTTGCTGCTCAAAACTGCTACTTTGAAGATGCTGGTGCCTTCACTGGTGAAACATCTCCAAAAGTATTGGCTGAAATGGGTGTTAACTATGTTGTTATCGGTCACTCAGAGCGTCGTGATTACTTCCACGAAACTGATGAAGATATTAATAAAAAAGCTCATGCAATCTTCCGTAACGGTTTGACTCCAATCATCTGTTGTGGTGAGTCACTTGAAACTTACGAAGCTGGTAAAGCAGTAGAATTTGTAGGTGCACAAGTTTCTGCAGCTTTGAAAGACTTGACTGCTGAACAAGTAGCATCACTTGTTATTGCTTATGAGCCAATCTGGGCAATCGGTACTGGTAAATCAGCTACTAAAGATGATGCACAAAACATGTGTAAAGCTGTTCGTGACGTTGTTGCTGCTGATTTCGGTCAAGAAGTTGCAGACAAAGTTCGTGTTCAATACGGTGGTTCTGTAAACCCATCAAACGTTGCTGAATACATGGCTTGTCCAGACGTTGACGGTGCACTTGTTGGTGGTGCTTCACTTGAAGCAGAAAGCTTTTTGGCATTGTTGAACTTTTAATATAGACAATATGTAAAGACCCCCAGTTGAGAATTCGTGGATTTACCTGTACACTAGAATAAAAAAACAATCAACTTCTAACAGGAATTACCACACTCAATTGGAGGTCTTATATGTTTCATTTTACCACACTTTTCATCGGAATGGATGTTCACAAAGAAAGTTTTTCACTCT